>NZ_JAMXIO010000014.1:0-103598 GCF_059651515.1 Oerskovia sp. 140933 | reverse complement strand
GCCGATGGTACTGCCCTGGAGACGGGGTGGGAGAGTAGGTCGCCGCCGGACAACCATTCACCAAAGGCCCACCCCTCACGGGGTGGGCCTTTGGCATACCCCCAACACCCCACAGCCCCAGCACCCACCCGTGCCGGGGCCTTCCCGTCCCCGGACACACCCGCTCGGTCACCGGAGACCCAGGAGCCGACCTCAGGGCACTCCCTCCACGACCCGGTTCGGAGCCACCCGCGCCGCATCCGTCCCACGGACCTGCCCTCGACGACCCGTCGGACGACGGGCCGGCACGGCCCCGGTGAGCGTCGTCGTCGGGCACTAGACTGGCCACCATGTCCACCATCTCCCGTGATGAGGTCGCGCGCGTCGCCGTGCTGGCCCGCATCGACCTCCGGCCCGAGGAGCTCGACCGCCTCGCCGGCGAGCTCGACGTGATCGTCGATGCGATCGCCCAGGTGAGCGAGGTCGCCACTCCTGACGTCCCCGCCACGAGCCACCCGCTCCCGCTGACCAACGTCTTCCGAGACGACGTCCCCGTGCCGCCCCTGCCCGTCGAGGACGTCCTCGCCGCAGCACCGGCCAGCGAAGACGGACGCTTCAGCGTCCCGCAGATCCTCGGGGAGGAATGATGACGAACGACCTGACGCGGCTGAGTGCCGCGGACCTCGCCGCGCACCTGGTGTCCGGGGAGGTGAGCAGCGTCGAGGCGACGCAGGCCCACCTCGACCGCATCGGCGACGTGGACCCCGCGGTCCACGCGTTCCTGCACGTGAGCACCGAGGACGCCCTCGCGACGGCCCGTGACGTCGACTCGCGCCGCGCTGCGGGCGAGGACCTGCACCCCCTGGCGGGCGTCCCGATCGCCGTCAAGGACGTCGTGGTGACCAAGGGGCTGCCGACGACCGCAGGCTCCAAGATCCTCGAGGGCTGGATCCCCCCGTACGACGCGACGCTCGTCGAGCGCATCCGCGCCGCGGGCCTGCCGATCCTCGGCAAGACGAACATGGACGAGTTCGCGATGGGCTCCTCGACCGAGCACTCCGCGTACGGCAACACGCACAACCCGTGGGACCTCGACCGGATCCCCGGCGGATCGGGCGGTGGCTCGGCCGCGGCCGTCGCCGCGTACGAGGCCCCGCTCGCGATCGGCACGGACACCGGTGGCTCGATCCGCCAGCCCGGGGCCGTGACCGGCACGGTCGGCGTCAAGCCCACCTACGGCGGCGTGTCCCGCTACGGCCTCATCGCCATGGCGTCCTCGCTCGACCAGGCGGGCCCCGTGACGCGGACCGTCCTCGACTCGGCGCTCCTGCACGAGCTCATCGGCGGCCACGACCCGCGCGACTCGACCTCGATCAACGAGGACCTGCCGCTGCTCGTCGACGCCGCCCGCCAGGGCGCGATCGGCGACCTGCGCGGACTGCGCGTCGGCGTGGTCTCCGAGCTCTCGGGAGAGGGCTACCAGGAGGGCGTGAGCGCACGCTTCACGGAGTCGCTCGACCTGCTGAGGTCGCTCGGCGCCGAGATCATCGAGGTCTCGTGCCCGCACTTCAAGTACGCGCTCGGCGCCTACTACCTGATCATGCCGAGCGAGGCGTCCAGCAACCTCGCCAAGTTCGACGGCATGCGCTTCGGCCTGCGCGTCGAACCCGAGGACGGCCCCGTCACGGCCGAGCGCGTCATGGCCGCGACCCGAGGCCAGGGGTTCGGCGACGAGGTCAAGCGCCGCATCATCCTCGGCACCTACGCCCTGTCGGCGGGCTACTACGACGCCTACTACGGCAGCGCGCAGAAGGTCCGCACGCTCATCCAGCGGGACTTCGACGCAGCGTTCGCCCAGGCGGACGTCCTGGTCTCCCCGACGGCCCCGACGACGGCCTTCAAGTTCGGCGAGAAGCTCGACGACCCGCTCGCGATGTACCTCAACGACGTCGCGACGATCCCCGCGAACCTCGCGGGCGTCCCGGGCATGTCGCTGCCGAACGGTCTGTCGGACGACGGCCTGCCCGTCGGCTTCCAGATCCTCGCGCCGGCCAAGGCCGACGACCGTCTGTACCGCGTGGGTGCCGCCCTCGAGGCCGCCCTGGAGAACACGTGGGGCGGGCCCCTGCTGGCCAAGGCCCCGGAGCTGGAGGTCGCGCGATGAGCGCACACGCAACCGTGGACCTGGTCGACTACGACGAGGCCGTCCGCCGCTACGACCCGGTCATCGGGATCGAGGTGCACGTCGAGCTCGGCACCCGGACCAAGATGTTCTGCGCGGCCGAGGTCGAGTTCGGCGGGGAGCCCAACACGCAGGTGACCCCGGTGAGCCTCGGACTGCCGGGTGCGCTGCCCGTGGTCAACGGCAAGGCCGTCGAGTACGCGATCAAGATCGGGCTCGCGCTCAACTGCCAGATCGCCGAGTCCTGCCGCTTCGCCCGGAAGAACTACTTCTACCCGGACGTGCCCAAGAACTTCCAGACGTCGCAGTACGACGAGCCCATCGCGTTCGACGGCTACCTGGACGTCGAGCTCGAGGACGGCTCGATCTTCCGCGTCGACATCGAGCGCGCGCACATGGAGGAGGACGCCGGCAAGAACACCCACGTGGGTGGGGCGACCGGTCGTATCCACGGTGCCGAGTACTCGCTCGTGGACTACAACCGCGCGGGCATCCCGCTCGTGGAGATCGTCACGCGCCCCATCACGGGCGCGGGTGAGCGCGCCCCGGAGGTCGCTCGCGCGTACGTCCAGACGCTGCGAGACATCTTCCGTGCCCTCGACGTGTCGGAGGCACGCATGGAGCGCGGGAACGTCCGCGCCGACGTGAACCTGTCGCTGCGGGCGACCCCCGAGTCGCCCCTGGGCACGCGCACCGAGACCAAGAACGTGAACTCGTTCCGCTCGATCGAGCGCGCGGTCCGCTACGAGGTCTCGCGCCAGGCCGCCGTCCTCGACGAGGGCGGCACGGTCATCCAGGAGACGCGTCACTGGCACGAGGACACCTCGATCACGACCGCCGGTCGCGTGAAGTCCGACGCCGAGGACTACCGCTACTTCCCGGAGCCGGACCTGGTGCCGGTCGCCCCGAGCCGTGACTGGGTCGAGCAGATCCGTGCCACGCTGCCGGAGCTCCCCGTGGCCCGTCGCAACCGCCTGCAGCGGGAGTGGGGCTACGCGGACGCCGAGATGCGGGACGTCGTGAACGCCGGAGCGCTCGACCTGATCGAGGCCACGGTCGCTGCCGGCGCGAGCCCCGCGGCCGCGCGCAAGTGGTGGATGGGCGAGCTCGCCCGCTACGCCAAGACGAGCGAGACCGAGCTCGCGGAGATCGCGGTCACCCCGACGCAGATCGCTCAGCTCCAGGCCCTCGTGGACTCGGGTCGCATCAACGACAAGCTGGCCCGCCAGGTCCTCGAGGGTGTCCTCGCGGGCGAGGGCGACCCGGAGGCCGTGGTCGTGGCCCGCGGGCTCGAGGTCGTGTCGGACGACGGCGCGCTCCTCGAGGCGATCGACGCGGCCCTCGCGGCGCAGCCCGACATCGTCGAGAAGGTCCGCTCGGGCAACCTGGGGCCGATCGGTGCGATCATCGGCGCCGTCATGAAGGCCACCCGGGGCCAGGCCGACGCCGGGCGCGTCCGCGAGCTGGTCATCGAGCGGATCGGCTGAGCCGTGCCCCGGAGCACAAGGGAGGTGGCCGCGTGACGCGCGGACCCGAGCTCTTCGGAGAGATGGTGCGGCTGCGGCCAATCGAGGCTCGCGACGCCGAGCGCATGTGGGAGTCGGTGCAGGACCCGGAGTCGAACCGGCTCACGGGGACCACGGCAGAGTTCACGCGCGAGCAGATCGACGAGTGGGCCGCGACGGTCAGCGACCGTGAGGGCCGCTACGACTGGGCCATCACGTCGGCGGCGCAGCGCGACGGTCAGCTCGTGAGCGACGAGATGTTCGGGGAGATCGTCCTCAACGACATCGACGACCACGCGCTCTCGGCCAACCTCCGCCTGGTCCTGCTCTCGAATTACCGGGGGCGCGGCTACGGGCGTGAGGCCATCTTCGAGGTGCTGCGCTTCGCGTTCGACCACCCCGAGGGGCCGCACCTGCACCGCGTGAGCCTCGACGTGCTCAGCATCAACCCGCGGGCGCGCATGCTCTACGAGTCGTTGGGCTTCCGTGAGGAGGGTCGGCTCCGGGACGCGTTCCGGGACGGCGACGGCTGGGCGGACGCGATCGTGATGAGCATCCTCGAGGACGAGTTCCGCGCGGGGCTCTGAATCGGGTGCCCCAGCGGCTTGTCAGGACGGGCGTGACCTCCGGGTCGCGCCCGTCCTGCCGTCACCGGGCGCGGTCGACGGGCCCTCAGCCGCGTCCGCGCGCGAAGTCCTCGAGCGACGCCTTGCGCTCGACCGCGTGGTCCACGACCCGCTCGGGATACCCGGGAGCACCACCGGGGACCTTCCACGGCTCGTGCACGGCCTTGCCGGTGATGCCGCGCAGCTCGGGTACCCACTCGCGCACGTAGGCCCCGTCTGGGTCGAACTTCAGGCCCTGCGTGACGGGGTTGAAGATGCGGAAGTAGGGTGCGGCGTCGCGCCCGGTCCCCGCGACCCACTGCCAGTTGAGCTGGTTCTGCGACACGTCGCCGTCGACGAGGTGGGCCATGAAGTGCTCGGCCCCGCGCTGCCAGCGCACGTGCAGGTCCTTGACGAGGAACGACGCGACGAGCATCCGGACGCGGTTGTGCATCCACCCGGTGGCGAGGAGCTGGCGCATCCCGGCGTCGACCATGGGGTAGCCCGTGCGGCCCTCGCGCCACGCGGCGAGCAGCGCGTCCTCGGTCCGGCCCGTGGCCCAGGCGTCGTCGGGGACCACGGTCCGCAGCGAGCGCCGGGCGGCTCCGGGGTGGTGGAACAGGACGTCGGCGTGGAACTCGCGCCACGCGAGCTCCGAGCGGTAGGTCGCGGCGGACTCCTCCGGCACGGACCCCGAGCGCACGGCCGCCGCGAGGTCCGCGAGCAGCGTCCGCGGGTGGATCTCACCCCACTTGAGCGCGGGCGACAGGTACGACGTCCCGGCGAGGTCCGGTCGGTCGCGGTCTGTCGGGTAGTCCGCGAGCCCGTCCGCGAGGAAGGCGTGCCAGCGGTCGTGGGCCGCGGCCTCGCCGGCCGCAGGCAGGCGTGCTCCCGTCCGAGGCGAGTCCGGGAGGCCGTCGGACGCGAGGGCGGCCCACGCGACGTCGTCGGGCAGGGGAGCGGGGGAGCGCCAGCCGTGCTCGAGCCACGCCGTGCGGAACGGCGTGAAGACCTGGAACGGCGTCCCGCCCCGGGTGAGGACCCGCCCGGGCGCGACCGCGTAGGGCGACCCCGTGCGGCGCAGGCCCACACCGTCGGCGGCGAGGAGCTCCTCGACCGCGTCGTCGCGACGACGCCCGTACGGCTCGTAGCTCGCGGCGGCGTGGACCGACCGCGCCCCGGTCTCGGCGCACACCGCCGGCACGACCGTGCGCGGGTCGCCGTGGCGCACCACGAGCCGGCCGCCCGTCGCGCCGTGCAGCGCCCGCAGGCTCCGTGCCAGGTACGCCTGCCGCACGGGCCCGGCCGACGCCCACAGCGCGGGGTCCAGGACGTACAGCCCGACGACGTCGCCCCCCGTCGTGCGCGCCTCGCCCACGGCCTCGGCGAGGGCCGGGTTGTCGGTCAGGCGCAGGTCGCGGCGGAACCACAGGACGGTCGGCACGGAGGAAGGCATCCGACCACGCTAGCCGGGCCGCGGTGGTGACGTCCGCCACGACCACCCGGATTGGCCCGACCAACCGGCCGGTGGGAAAATACGATCCATGAGCGGTAACGACGAGCGACCCGTCCAGCCCGACCTCCCGGACCCACGGCTCGAGTCCGAGACGGCGCCCCCGACGCGCACCGTCCCCCGTGATCGCGCATTCTTCGGGCACCCCATCGGGCTGATGACGCTGTTCACCACCGAGCTGTGGGAGCGGTTCAGCTACTACGGGATGCGGGCCATCCTCCTGTTCTACCTGACGGACACCGTCGCCAACGGTGGCCTGGCCCTCGACGAGGTGACCGGGCTCGCCCTGGTCTCGATCTACGGCACGGGCGTCTACCTGCTGTCGGTCGTGGGCGGCTGGCTCGCCGACCGGATGATCGGCTCCCGCCGTTCGGTGCTCTACGGCGGGATCATCATCGCGGCGGGACACGTCGCGCTGACGATCCCCGGGGCGGGCTTCTCGATGCTCGGCATCGCGCTCGTGGCCCTCGGCACGGGTCTGCTCAAGCCCAACGTGTCGTCCATGGTGGGCGAGCTGTACTCGCGCGACGACCCGCGCCGCGACTCGGCGTTCTCGATCTTCTACATGGGCATCAACCTGGGCTCGCTCGTCTCGCCGATCATCGTCGGGTTCGTCAACCGGATGTGGGGCTACCACGCGGGCTTCGCGGTCGCGGCGGTCGGCATGGCGATCGCGCTCGTGTTCTTCGTCGCAGGACGCAAGTACCTGGGCGGGGCCGGGGACTCGGTCCCGAACCCGCTCACGCGCGAGGAGTACCCCAAGCTCGCGCGTCTGGGCCTGTTCATCCTCGCGGGCATCGCCGTCGCGGGGCTGCTCGCCTGGGCCGTGTCCGGGGCGTTCGGGATCTCGACGTTCATCGACACCCTGTCCTACATCGCGTTCGCTGCCCCCATCGCGTACTTCCTGGTCATGTTCCGCTCGCCCAAGGTCACGGCACCCGAGCGGTCCCGGCTCACCGCGTACATCCCGCTGTTCGTCGCGGCGATGCTGTTCTTCATGATCTTCGAGCAGGCGGCCACGACGCTGTCGAGCTTCGCGAAGAACCGGACCGAGCTCTCCTTCTTCGGCATCGCGATCGAGCCCGCGTTCTTCCAGTCCGTGAACCCGTTCTCGATCGTGATCCTGGCGCCGGTGTTCGCCTGGATCTGGGTCAAGACCAAGGACCGTCCGCCGACAGCCGTGAAGTTCGCGATGGGCCTCACGCTCGCCGCGCTCTCGTTCCTGTGGCTCTCCGGCGCGTCGGCGATCTTCGCGGACGAGAAGGCGCCCGCCTGGGTCCTGGTCTCGGTGTACGTCATCCAGACGCTCGGCGAGCTGTGCCTGTCGCCCGTGGGGCTGGCCGCGACGACGCTGCTCGCGCCGCGGGCCTTCCGGAGCCAGGCCATGGCGCTGTGGTTCCTGGCCCCGGCGGCCGGGCAGGCGATCACGGCCCAGATCGTGCAGGTCACGGAGGGCGCCTCGGACACCGCGTACTTCGGTGTCGTGGGGGCCATCACGATGGCCTTCGCGCTCGTCCTGTTCGCGCTCGCGCCGTGGGTCACGCGTCACATCCGCCACGCGGACGAGCAGGAGGCGGTGGCCGCGACGTCCTGACCCCGCGGGCACGCGGCTGCCCGACGACGCCACGCGCCCGGGTGCAGCGATGCACCCGGGCGCGGGGCGCCGTCGGGACGGGACGTCAGCGCATCCAGCCCGGGACACCGACGCGCGCGGCGAGGCCGCCCAGGCCGAACGTCTCGCCCGCGCGGGTCAGCGCCACGACGATCACGACGAGAGCCGTCACGACGTGGTCCTCGACGATCGGGTTGTTCGACCCCGCGGCCAGGGGCCAGGTCGTGGCCCACAGCATCGCCATGAGGAGCGTGCCCGAGACCGCGGCGACCCGGGTCCCGACGCCCAGCAGCAGCGCGAGCCCCGTGGCGCCCATGCCCAGCATGAAGAGCCAGTCGGTCGCCGGTCCGGCCAGGGCGCCGAAGGTCCCGGCCAGCGGCCCCTCGAGCGAGGAGAGGTACCCCTGCGTGGGCGAGCCCCCGTTGAGCCAGGCCCGCTCGGACGGCGTCGCGTAGCCCAGGCCCAGCGTCTTGTCGAGCACGGGCCACAGGAAGACGATCGAGACCGCGATGCGCAGGAGCGCGAGAGCTCCGCGCGCCGCGGCGCTCGTGACGACCCGGGGGCGCGTCGTGTCGTCGGGGGCGGCCACCCCGGTCTCGGAGGTGCGGGCGGGGTCGGTCGCGGTGGCGCGCGGGTTCCGGCTCGGAAGTGCGGTGGCGTGGCTCATGGTCTGGTCTCCCTGATCGATGGTGGCCCGTGCGGTGCGGGCGACGGACGCCGGGGGCACCGGGGGCGTGGTTCGAGGACTGGCGGCGAGGGCTGCGAGCGCCCCCGCGGTCGGCGAGGACCGGCAGGCGACGGGCGTGCACGGGCATGTCCTCGGCACGTCTCGGCGGGCATCTGCGCTGCCGGGGCAGCCGTGCCAACCTCCCACCCGGGTGAAGCGGCCCGCAACACTTTGAGCGAATTGACGGGTTTTCCCGTATCGGGGGTGCTACGTAGGGGGAACCCCCGTACGCAGCGCCGTGGGAGCGCTGCCCCGGCGGGGACCACGAGCCGGACGACCGACGTCCCACGCACGGGGCGGGCGTAGTGTGTCCGAGCGGTCACCTCCCAGGCCGCAGCACCACGTGAAGGAGCTGAACCGCCATGAGTCGCCCCCTGCGCTCTCGGACGTCCACCCACGGCCGCAACATGTCCGGTGCCCGCGCGCTCTGGCGCGCCACCGGCATGGGCTCGGAGGACTTCGGCAAGCCGATCATCGCGATCGCGAACTCGTACACGCAGTTCGTACCGGGCCACGTCCACCTCAAGGACATGGGCGACCTGGTCGCGTCGGCGATCCGCGAGGCCGGCGGCGTCTCCAAGGAGTTCAACACCATCGCGGTCGACGACGGCATCGCGATGGGCCACGCGGGCATGCTCTACTCGCTGCCCAGCCGTGACCTCATCGCGGACTCGGTCGAGTACATGGTCAACGCGCACTGCGCCGACGCGCTCGTGTGCATCTCCAACTGCGACAAGATCACGCCCGGCATGCTCAACGCCGCGCTGCGCCTCGACATCCCCGTCATCTTCGTGTCGGGCGGCCCCATGGAGGCCGGCAAGGTCGTCGTCGCCGACGGCGTGGCCTCCACGCGCCTGAACCTCGTCAACGCGATCAACTACGCCGCGGACGACAACGTCAGCGACGAGGCCCTCGCGCAGGTCGAGGAGGCCGCGTGCCCCACGTGCGGCTCGTGCTCTGGCATGTTCACCGCGAACTCGATGAACTGCCTCACCGAGGCCCTGGGCCTGTCGCTGCCCGGCAACGGCTCGACCCTCGCGACGCACTCCGCCCGCCGTGAGCTGTTCCTCGAGGCCGGCCGGACCATCGTCGACCTCGCGCGCCGGTACTACGACGAGGAGGACGACTCGGCCGCGCCGCGCAACATCGCGACCAAGGCCGCGTTCGCCAACGCCATGACGCTCGACGTCGCGATGGGCGGCTCGACCAACACGGTCCTGCACGTCCTCGCGGCCGCCCAGGAAGGCGAGATCGACTTCGACCTGACGGACATCGAGCGCATCAGCCGCCAGGTCCCCTGCCTGTCCAAGGTCGCGCCGAACCACCCCGACTTCCACATGGAGGACGTCCACCGCGCGGGCGGCATCCCCGCGCTGCTGGGCGAGCTCGACCGCGCCGGGCTCCTGGACCACGACGTGACGTCGGTGCACACCCCCACCCTGCGCGAGTGGCTCGACGACTGGGACGTCCGTGGCGGCAAGGCCACCGAGCGGGCCGTCGAGCTGTTCCACGCGGCCCCCGGCGGCGTGCGCACGACGCAGGCGTTCTCCACCTCGAACCGCTGGGACCACCTCGACACCGACGCCGCGAACGGCTGCATCCGTGACCTCGAGAACGCGTACACGGTCGAGGGCGGCCTGGCCGTGCTGCGCGGCAACCTCGCCGAGGACGGCGCCGTCTTCAAGACCGCCGGCGTCGACCCCGACGTCTTCCACTTCGTCGGCACGGCCCTCGTGTGCGAGTCGCAGGACGAGGCCGTCGAGAAGATCCTCACCAAGCAGGTCCAGCCCGGTCACGTCGTCGTCGTGCGCTACGAGGGGCCCGCGGGCGGGCCCGGCATGCAGGAGATGCTCTACCCGACGTCCTTCATCAAGGGCCGCGGCCTGGGCAAGGTCTGCGCGCTCATCACCGACGGCCGCTTCTCCGGCGGCTCGAGCGGCATCTCGGTGGGCCACGTGTCCCCGGAGGCCGCAGCGGGCGGCGTGATCGGCCTGGTCGAGGACGGCGATGAGATCGAGATCGACGTCGACACGCGACTCATCCGGATCAACGTCTCCGACGAGGTCCTCGCCGAGCGCCGCGCCAAGATGGAGGCGCGCGAGAACCCGTGGCAGCCCGTCGACCGCGACCGCTACGTGTCCCCGGCCCTCCAGGCCTACGCCGCGATGGCGACGTCCGCCGACCGCGGCGCGGTGCGCGACGTGTCGCTGCTCAAGCGGCGCTGAGCCCGCCACCTGCCCGACGACGGGCCCGCACCCGCCACGGGTGCGGGCCCGTCGCCGTCGGGGCCGGTCAGCGGCGGGCGGGGCAGGGGAGGTCGCGCGTCAGCACTGCTCCTCGGACTGCTCCGTGATGACCCACGACGTCCCTGCGGGAGCCATCACGGCCGTGCCGCAGTCCCCTCCCGCGTAGGCGACGGCCAGGACCGTCGCGTCGGGGCGCTCCTCCCGGACCGTGACCTCGACCTCCGCCACGTCGCCGACGGCCGCGTAGAGCCCGGCCGTCGTCGTGGTCATCGACGCGCAGTCCGTGATGCCGGGCCAGCCCTGCGCCGTCATCTCCGCGACCATCCGGTCGACGAGCGCCGGAGCCAGGTACCCGCAGGCGGTCTCCACGTCAGGCGCACGGCTCGCGGCGAGCCACGCACGGAAGGCGTCCTCCGGCGACGTGCCCGTGACGGCGCCGGGCGACGGCACGGCGGGGGCCGGCTCGCCGGGCGTCCCCCCACCGGGGGAGCCCGAGGCTCCCGGTGCGGGCACGGAGGCCGACGGTGCAGGGGCCGCCCCGCCGCCCGCGGTCCCGGTGCCGGTGCCGGTGCCGGTGCAGCCCACGAGGGCCACGAGCAGGAGGGGGAGCAGACCGACGGCCCGCCGCCAGCGGGCCGCGAGGGCGTGAGGGCGGGCGTCGGCAGGTGAACGGTGCGGCGTCGTTGCAGTCACGCGGGCATCCTGCCACACGCCCTCGCCGCGCCCGCCGGGCGTCTTGTGGCCCGCCGCACCGCGTGAGGAGATACTCGGGTATGGCCAGCGACGACATCGACATCAAGCCCCGCTCCCGCACCGTGACCGACGGCATCGAGGCCACGGCCTCGCGCGGGATGCTCCGCGCCGTCGGGATGGGGGACGAGGACTGGGGCAAGCCCCAGATCGGCATCGCGAGCTCGTGGAACGAGATCACGCCGTGCAACCTGTCGCTCGACCGGCTCGCGCAGGGGGCCAAGGAGGGCGTGCACGCGGGCGGCGGGTACCCGCTGCAGTTCGGCACGATCTCGGTGTCAGACGGCATCTCGATGGGGCACGAGGGCATGCACTTCTCGCTCGTGTCCCGCGACGTCATCGCGGACTCGGTCGAGACCGTCATGCAGGCCGAGCGGCTCGACGGGTCCGTGCTGCTGGCCGGCTGCGACAAGTCGCTGCCCGGCATGCTCATGGCCGCCGCCCGCCTCGACCTCGCGAGCGTGTTCCTCTACGCGGGCTCGATCATGCCCGGCTGGGTCAAGCTCGAGGACGGCACCGAGAAGGACGTCACGCTCATCGACGCGTTCGAGGCCGTCGGGGCGTGCTCGCGCGGACTCATGAGCAAGGGGGACCTGGACCGCATCGAGCGGGCCATCTGCCCGGGCGAGGGTGCGTGCGGCGGCATGTACACCGCGAACACCATGGCGTCGGTCGCCGAGGCCATGGGTATGTCGTTGCCCGGCTCGGCCGCCCCGCCCTCCGCGGACCGCCGCCGCGACAACTTCGCGCACCGCTCGGGCGAGGCCGTCGTCGAGCTGCTGCGCCGCGGCATCACGGCGCGCGACATCATGACCAAGGAGGCGTTCGAGAACGCTATCGCCGTGGTCATGGCGTTCGGCGGCTCGACCAACGCGGTCCTGCACCTGCTCGCGATCGCGCACGAGGCCGAGGTCGAGCTGACGCTCGCCGACTTCGACCGGGTGGCCGCGAGGGTCCCGCACCTGGGCGACCTCAAGCCGTTCGGCCGGTACGTCATGAACGACGTCGACCGCATCGGCGGCGTGCCCGTGGTCATGAAGGCGCTGCTCGACGCGGGGCTGATCCACGGCGACGCCCTGACGGTCACGGGCCGGACGGTCAGTGAGAACCTCGCGGACCTGGCGCCGCCCGACCCCGACGGCAAGATCCTGCGCGCGCTCGACAACCCCATCCACCGCACGGGCGGCATCACGATCCTCGGCGGCTCGCTCGCCCCCGAGGGGGCCGTCGTGAAGTCCGCGGGCTTCGACTCCGACGTGTTCGAGGGCACCGCCCGCGTGTTCGAGCGCGAGCGCGCGGCCCTCGACGCCCTCGAGGACGGGACCATCACGGACGGCGACGTCGTCGTCATCCGGTACGAGGGCCCCAAGGGCGGGCCGGGCATGCGCGAGATGCTCGCGATCACGGGAGCCATCAAGGGGGCCGGGCTCGGCAAGACCGTGCTGCTCCTGACCGACGGGCGCTTCTCGGGCGGGACGACCGGGCTGTGCGTGGGGCACGTGGCTCCGGAGGCCGTCGACGCGGGCCCCATCGCGTTCGTGCGCGACGGCGACCGCATCCGCCTCGACGTCGCGCGCAAGACGCTCGACCTGCTGGTCGAGGAGGCCGAGATCGAGGCCCGCCGTGCCGGCTGGGCTCCCCTCGCCCCCACGTTCACCCGGGGAGTCCTCGCCAAGTACGCCAAGCTCGTGCAGTCGGCCTCGCGCGGCGCGATCCTCGAGTAGGGGGTCACGCGCGGGGTGGTGGTCGTCCCGACGGGCAGAACGGCCTCGACCCCGTGCTCGGCACCAGCGGTCGCGAGTGCTGGCGACGTGCACCGGGCTGCGGGATAGTGGTCGGGGGCCCGTCGGCCCTCGATCGACCTCGGTTCCCCGATCCCTCACCCGGAGCAGCAGCCATGAGCGACGCGATCACCGCCCGACAGTTCCACGACAGCGACGGGGTGGAGGACTGGCGCGTCGTCCTGGGCACCGCGCAGACCCGTTTCCGCACCGGCTCGTTCACCGCGGGCGTCGAGCTGATCGACGCGATCGGCGAGCTGGCCGAGGGCATGAACCACCACCCCGACGTCGATCTGCGCTACGCGACCGTCACGGTGCGCGTGTCCTCGCACGACGTGGGCGGCCTGAGCCGGCGCGACCTGACCCTGGCGCGGCGGATCTCGCTCGTGGCCAAGGAGCTCGAGCATCCTGCCGAGACGGACGGCCTGCTCGAGGTCGAGATCGCGATCGACGCCCTGGACCGGCCCGCCGTCCGGCCCTTCTGGCGAGCGGTGCTCGGCTACGCGGAGGCGCCGCCCGAGGACGAGGGCCTGGGGCTCACCGACCCCGCGGGGTACGGGCCACCGGTCTGGTTCCAGCAGATGGATGCTCCTCGTCCCCAGCGCAACCGCATCCACCTGGACGTGTCGGTACCGCACGACCAGGTCGAGGCTCGTGTGACCGCGGCCATCGCGGCGGGCGGTCACCTGGTCTCGGACCGGCGCGCGCCCGCGTTCTGGGTCCTGGTCGACGTCGAGGGCAACGAGGCGTGCCTGTGCACGTGGCAGTCGCGCGACTGACCCGTCGCCGCGGCGTGCACCTCCGTCCGGCGCGGGGGCGACCAGCGTCCGGCAGCCCCGGACCAGGACGTCGCGCGGCGGGCCACGTCGCTCGAGGGTGCCGGGACCGGTGAGCCCCGGGACGCGGAAGACCCTGGCACGCGGGGCGCGCCCCTGCGGGCACCACCTCGCGCACCAGGGTCTCCCGCGGCGCCGTATCGAGCCGGGTCAGAGCGCCCCGAGGGCCTGACGGACGGCCTGCGAGAGGGCCTTGCCGTCGACGCGACCGATCCCTGCCGCCGCAGCCGTGGCGGTCTTCATGACCGTGCCCATGTCCTTCATGGACGAGGCGCCGGTCGAGGCGATCGCGGAGGCCACGAGCGCGTCGAGCTCGGCCGGCGTGAGGCTCGCGGGCAGGTACTTCTCGATGAAGTCGGCCTCACGGGTCTCGTTGTCGGCACGCTCGGTCGCGTCCGCGTCGGTGTAGATCTGCGCGCTCTCGCGGCGCTTCTTGACCTCGGCGGCCAGGATCGTCTGGACCTCTGCGTCGGTCAGCTCGTGCGCGGTCGTCCCGGACTTCTCGGCGGTGCGGACAGCACCGATGACCTGGCGCAGGGTGTTCTTGGCGAACTCGTCGCGGGCCTTCATGGCGGTCGTGAGGTCGGCGGTCAGCCGCTCGATCGTGGTGGTCATGGGTCCATGGTGCCTGGTCCGGCGGCTCGGACCCTACTGGAATGTCGTGCGTGCACGTGCGGGCACCGTCCTCGGCCCGGCGTCGGGCACCGCTCCCGAACGGGTGAGAGGCTCGATGTCGTGACCGACGAGACCGCACGCGACGTGCCGAGCACCCCTGTCCCTGCCACCGCGTCCGCCCCGCACCCTGCGGGCGGATGGTCGTCGGGCGAGCCGCCCTGGTGGACGAGCGCGGTGGTCTACCAGATCTACCCGCGGTCCTTCCAGGACTCGGACGGCGACGGGATCGGCGACCTGCCCGGGATCGAGCGGCGGCTCGACCACCTCGTGGCCCTGGGCGTCGACGTGGTGTGGCTCTCGCCCGTGTACCGCTCGCCCCAGGACGACAACGGCTACGACATCAGCGACTACCAGGACATCGACCCGATGTTCGGGACGCTCGAGGACTTCGACCGCCTGCTGGCCGCGGCGCACGACCGGGGCCTGCGGGTCGTCATGGACCTGGTGGTGAACCACTCCTCGGACGAGCACGCCTGGTTCCGCGAGTCGCGCTCCAGCCGTACTGACGCGCGGCGTGACTGGTACTGGTGGCGTCCGGCGCGCGAGGGCATGGAGCCCGGGACGCCCGGGGCCGAGCCCAACAACTGGCGCTCGTTCTTCGGGGGCTCGGCGTGGGAGTACGACGAGGCGACGGGCGAGTACTACCTGCACCTGTTCTCGCGCAAGCAGCCGGACCTCAACTGGGAGAACCCGGACGTCCGCCGCGCGGTCCACGACATGATGACGTGGTGGCTCGACCGCGGCGTCGACGGGTTCCGCATGGACGTCATCAACCTCATCTCGAAGGTCCCGGGGCTGCCCGACGGCGAGGTCCACTACGGCGTCTACGGCGACGGCAGCCCGTTCTACACGAGCGGTCCGCGCGTGCACGAGTTCCTCCAGGAGATGCACCGCGAGGTCTTCGCCGGGCGACCCGAGCAGCTCCTGACGGTGGGGGAGACCCCGGGCGTGACGATCGAGGACGGCGTGCTGTTCACGGACCCCGATCGTCACGAGGTCGACATGGTGTTCCAGTTCGAGCACGTCGGGCTCGACCACGGCTCGAGCAAGTGGGACGTCAAGCCCCTGCGCCTGACCGACCTCAAGGCGACGTTCGGGCGCTGGCAGGCGGGGCTCGCGGAGCGCGGCTGGAACTCGCTCTACTGGAACAACCACGACCAGCCGCGCATCGTGTCGCGGTTCGGCGACGACGGCGAGCACCGCGTCGCCTCGGCCAAGGCGCTCGCGCTGCTGCTGCACCTGCACCGCGGCACGCCGTACGTCTACCAGGGCGAGGAGCTCGGGATGACGAACGCGGGCTTCACGTCGATCGACCAGTACCAGGACATCGAGTCCCTGGGGCACTTCCACGAGCTGGTCGACACGGGCGTCGCGACCGAGGAGCAGATGCTCGCCGCGCTGCGCGCCATGAGCCGCGACAACGCCCGGACCCCCGTGCAGTGGGACGCGTCGGAGCACGCGGGCTTCACGACGGGCACGCCGTGGCTCGCCGTCAACCCGAACCACGTGGAGATCAACGCGGAGGCCGAGCGGGCGGACGCCGGCTCGGTCTTCCACTTCTACCGCCGCCTGGTCGCGCTGCGCCACGACGTCCCGGTCGTCGCGCTGGGTGACTTCCGCATGCTCCTGCCCGACCACGAGGCCGTGTACGCCTTCACGCGCACGCTCGACCTGCCGCCCGTCGTCGAGGGGCCCGACGGCGCAGCGTCCGCCGCGAGCACGGCGTCGCGCGACGAGCTGCTCGTCCTGGTCAACGTGAGCGGCTCCGAGCAGGAGGTCCCGGCGGACGCCCTCGCCGGGTGGGAGGGCGCCGAGGTCCTGATCGCGACGCACGACGACGCGGCGCGGCAAGGCCCCGGCGAGGCCCGGGTGTTGCGCCCGTGGGAGGCGGCCGTCCACCGGCGCGGATGAGCCGGCCCGGCTCGGTCCGAAGCCGCTAGGATGCCCGCGCCGTCGTCGTGGACGGACGGCAGCCATGCAGGAGCCTGCGTGGGCACGGTCGAAGGGGGAGAGCCGATGGCGGCAGCAGGGGACCTGGCGGTCAGGACGCGCGGGCTGCGGAAGTCGTACCGCAGCGTGAAGGGGCGCTCGGTGGGCGTCGAGCATCTCGATCTCGACGTCCCGGCAGGGGGTGTGCACGGGTTCCTCGGACCCAACGGGTCCGGCAAGACGACGACCATCCGGATGCTCCTGGGGCTCGTGCGGGCGGACGAGGGCACCATGCACCTGTTCGGGCAGGAGGTGCCCCGGCACCTGCCGCAGGTCGTCGGGCGGGTCGGCGCGATCGTCGAGCACCCGAAGTTCTTCCCGACTTTCAGCGCCCGCCGGAACCTGGAGCTGCTGGCCGGGGCGATCGGTGCGCCCGCGGGACGGGTCGACGCGGTGCTCGCGGAGGTCGGGCTCGAGGACCGCGCGGGCGACCGGTACAAGACGTACTCGCTCGGCATGAAGCAGCGGCTCGCGATCGGGGCGACGCTCCTCAAGGACCCGGACCTGCTGATCTTCGACGAGCCGACGAACGGACTCGACCCGGCAGGGATCCGGGAGGTCCGCGAGACCATGCGCGGCCTCGCGGACCGTGGGAGGACGGTGCTCGTCAGCAGCCACATCCTGGCCGAGGTCCAGCAGGTCGCGGACACCGTCTCGATCATCGCGCGGGGCAGGCTGCTCGCGAGCGGTTCGGTCGCGGACCTCGTGGGCAGCGGCGGCAGGTCCGTCCGGGTCGGGGTCTCGGACCCCGGCGGGGACGCGGCGCGGGAGGGCGGGGCGCGCGACCGTGCGGCGCGGGTGCTCGAGGCCGCGGGGCACAGGGTCCGGCCCGAGGGGCACCTGCTCCATGTCGACGCCGTGCCCGACCCGTCGGTCGTGACCCGGATCCTCGCGGCGCACGACCTGTGGGTCGACGAGCTGCAACCAGCCGCGGTGGACCTGGAGTCGGTCTTCCTCGAGCTGACCGCGGACCACGGCCCTGGCGGGACGAGCGCGGGCCCGCGGACCGACGTCGAGACGGTGGTGGCGTGATGCGGCTGCTCCGGGTCGAGCTCACGAGGTTCCGGGCCCGCGGGGCCGTGAGGTGGGCAGCCCTCGGGCTGCTCGTCGTCACGATGCTGCTGGTCTTCGTCGCGTTCACGCAGGCGCGGCCCATGCCGGCCGAGGAGCAGGCGCAGATGCGTGCCCTCTTCGAGGACCAGGTCGACCTGTGGGAGGCCGAGGGCGACGAGTGGGTCGCCGACTGCGAGGAGAGGCAGGCCGAGGACCCCGCGAGCGACTACGGGTGCGACCAGATGGCGGCCCCCTCCTGGGAGGACTGGGTGGGGCAGACGCCCACGTTCGCGACGACCGGGCAGGAGCAGGTCTCGGCGCTGCCCCTCGTGGGGGTGGCGTTCGCGCTGCTCGTCGGGGCGTCCTTCGTCGCGGCCGAGATCAGCACGGGTGCGATGGGGCTGTGGCTCACGTTCGAGCCGCGTCGGTCACGGGTCTACTGGTCCAAGGCGGCCGCCGCCGCGATCGGTGCGCTCCCCGTCGTGCTGGCGACCTTCCTGCTGGGCGTGGCCGGCGTCTACGCCGTCTACGCGGCCTTCGGCCGGGTGGGGGACACGGACGCCACCTGGACGACGTTGGCGCACGTCGCGGGCCGGACGCTCGCCGCGGCGGCGCTCGTCGCGCTGGCGGGCGCTGCGCTGGGGACCATCCTGCGCCACACCGCGGCGGCGATCGGCGTCGTCGCGGTCTGGTTCCTGGTCGTGGAGTCGCTCGTCGTGCCGCAGGTCCAGCCCGAGCTCCAGCGGTGGCTGCTCCGCGACAACCTCGGTGCCTGGATCTTCGGCGGTTCCGAGTACGCGGTGCCGGTCTGCAGCATCACTGAGCAGGGGCAGGTGTGCGAGTACGTCCAGCGGGAGATCACCCAGACGCAGGGCGGCCTCGTGCTGCTCGGTGCGGTCGCCGCGCTCACGGTCCTCGCGGTCGTCCTCTTCCGCCGGCGCGACGTGTCCTGAACGACCGCCCCCCGGGCAGGCCGCCCGCCACCAGCATCGGTCGCCCCCGGTCGGCCCACCCCCGTCGAGCCGGACGTCCCATTCCCTGAGACGTCCGGCTCGACGCATGACATCGCAGGACCGAGGGCGTAAGGTGCAGAACGTGCAGACGATCCTTCTCGTAGTACTTCCTGAGCGCGCCGGCTGAGGCCAAGCAACCAGGTCTCGTCAGCGCGCTCACCCCTCGAAGAGCCCTCACCGGGTACGAGGGGTTTTTTCATGTCACGACCACGACCGTCATGACCACCCCTCCGGGCACACCCCGCTCCGGAGCCGGTCACCCGGCCCGCACCACCCCGCGGCAGAACAGCACGGAGAGCACCAGCACCACCAGCACCACCACGGTGAGCTCGATCCAGCCGGTGGCAGCCAGTCGCCACCGAGAAACAGGAGATACCGATGGTCCAGGGTCCCCACCCGGCTCCGCCGACGCCGAGCGCTCCCGCGCCCGCCGGCGAGGCCGCGGCGCCGAAGCCAGCCCCTTCCCCCGCGAGCCTCGCCGCCCGCCCCGAGAGCCGGGCACGCGCCTCGGTGACGGGTGAGCGCCCCGTGAGCGCCGCCGTCGGGCCGGAGGAGGTCACGGGCGCGCAGTCGATCGTCCGCTCGCTCGAGGAAGCCGGTGTGGACGTCGTCTTCGGCATCCCCGGCGGCGCGATCCTGCCGACGTACGACCCGCTCATGGACTCGAAGAGGCTCCGCCACATCCTCGTGCGCCACGAGCAGGGCGGCGGCCACGCGGCCTCGGGCTACGCCCACGCGACGGGTCGCGTCGGGGTGACCATGGCGACGTCGGGCCCCGGTGCGACGAACCTCGTCACGCCCATCGCCGACGCCAACATGGACTCGATCCCGCTCGTCGCCATCACGGGCCAGGTCGGCGCGTCCCTGATCGGGACCGACGCCTTCCAGGAGGCGGACATCGTCGGCATCACCCTGCCGATCACCAAGCACAACTTCCTCGTCACCGACGCCGACGAGATCCCCCGCGTCATCGCCGAGGCCTTCCACATCGCCCAGACCGGGCGCCCCGGCCCCGTGCTCGTGGACATCGCGAAGTCCGCGATGCAGGCGCGCACCACGTTCTCCTGGCCCCAGGAGCTGCAGCTCCCCGGGTACCACCCCGTGACCAAGCCCCACTCCAAGCAGATCCGCGAGGCCGCGCGCCTGCTCGCGTCCGCCCGGCGCCCCGTGCTCTACGTGGGCGGCGGCGTGATCCGCGCCGACGCGTCGGCCGAGCTGCGCAGGCTCGTCGACCTGTCCGGGGCGGCCACGGTCACGACCCTCATGGCCCGCGGCGCGCTGCCCGACTCGCACCCGCAGAACCTCGGCATGCCCGGCATGCACGGCACCGTCCCCGCCGTCGCGGCGCTCCAGAAGGCCGACCTCATCGTGGCGCTGGGCGCACGCTTCGACGACCGCGTGACGGGCGTGCTGTCGAGCTTCGCGCCCCACGCGGCGATCGTGCACGCCGACATCGACCCCGCCGAGATCGGCAAGAACCGCGAGGTCGACGTCCCCATCGTGGGCGACCTGCGCGAGGTCATCTCCGACCTGCTCCCCGAGCTCGAGCGCGAGCACGCGGCCAAGGGCAAGCCGGACCTGGCAGCGTGGTGGCGCCAGATCGACGACTGGCGCGAGACCTACCCGCTGGGCTACTCCGAGCCCGAGGACGGGCACCTCGCGCCGCAGCACGTCATCCAGCGCCTCGGGGAGATCTCCGGCCCCGACTCGATCTACGTCGCGGGCGTCGGCCAGCACCAGATGTGGGCCGCGCAGTTCATCCGCTACGAGCACCCCCGGACGTGGCTCAACTCGGGCGGCCTGGGCACCATGGGCTACTCGATCCCGGCCGCGATGGGCGCCAAGGTCGGTCGGCCGGACAAGACCGTGTGGGCGATCGACGGCGACGGCTGCTTCCAGATGACCAACCAGGAGCTCGCGACCTGCACGATCAACGAGATCCCCATCAAGGTCGCGCTCATCAACAACTCCTCGCTCGGCATGGTCCGCCAGTGGCAGACCCTGTTCTACGAGTCCCGCTACTCCAACACCGACCTGCACACGGGGCACGGGACGCGGCGCGTGCCGGACTTCGTCAAGCTCGCCGACGCCTACGGCTGCGAGGGCATCCGGGTCGAGTCGCCGAGCGAGGTCGACGCCGCGATCAAGCGGGCCATGGAGATCGACGACCGACCCGTCGTCGTCGACTTCAACGTCTCGCGCGACGCGATGGTGTGGCCCATGGTCGCCTCGGGCGTCAGCAACGACAACATCCAGTACGCACGCGGCATCTCGCCCGCGTGGGACCGCGAAGACTGAGACCGGGGAGAGCCGCAAACCATGTCCCGTCACACCCTCTCCGTGCTCGTGGAGAACAAGCCCGGCGTGCTCACGCGCGTCGCGGGCCTGTTCGCCCGCCGCGCGTTCAACATCCACTCGCTCGCCGTGGGCCCCACGGAGCACGAGGAGATCTCGCGCATCACCGTGGTCGTCGACGTCGACCAGAACCCGCTCGAGCAGGTCACCAAGCAGCTCAACAAGCTCGTCAACGTGATCAAGATCGTCGAGCTCGACCAGACGTCCTCGGTCCAGCGCGAGCTCCTGCTCGTCAAGGTCCGCGCCGACGGCGCGAACCGCACGGGCGTCCTCGAGGTCGTCGAGCTCTTCCGCGCCAAGGTCGTCGACGTCGTCCCCGACGCCGTCACGATCGAGGCCACCGGCACGCCCGAGAAGCTGGGTGCCCTCCTCGGCGCGCTCGAGCCGTACGGCGTCCGTGAGATCGTCAAGTCCGGCACCGTGGCCGTCGGCCGTGGCGCGCGCTCCATCACCGACAGGGCGCTCGACCGCGCCCACCGGTCCGCCTGACCCCTGTCCTCCCGGTGGACACGCCCGTGCTGCCCACCGACGTCGAACTATCGTGTTCGCCATCACCACAAGAACCCAAGGAGTAACACCGTGGCAGAGCTCTTCTACGACGACGACGCCGACCTCTCGATCATCCAGCAGAAGAAGGTCGCGGTCGTCGGCTACGGCAGCCAGGGTCACGCGCACGCGCTGAACCTCCGTGACTCGGGCGTCCAGGTCGTCATCGCGCTCAAGGAAGGCTCGAAGTCGATCGCCAAGGCGACCGACGAGGGCTTCGAGGTCAAGACGGTCGCGGAGGCCGCCGAGTGGGCCGACCTCATCATGATCCTGGCGCCGGACCAGCACCAGCGCTCGATCTACAACGACGAGATCAAGCCGAACCTCGCCGCCGGGAAGACGCTCGCGTTCGCGCACGGCTTCAACATCCGCTTCGGCTACATCGAGGCCCCGGAGGGCGTCGACGTCATCCTCGTCGCCCCCAAGGCGCCGGGCCACACGGTGCGTCGCGAGTTCGTCGCGGGCCGCGGCATCCCCGACATCATCGCCGTCGAGAAGGACGCGTCGGGCCACGCGTGGGACATCGCGCTCTCGTACGCGAAGGCGATCGGCGGCACGCGTGCCGGCGTCATCAAGACGACCTTCACCGAGGAGACCGAGACCGACCTGTTCGGTGAGCAGGCCGTCCTGTGCGGTGGCGTGTCGCAGCTCGTCCAGTACGGGTTCGAGACCCTCACCGAGGCCGGCTACCAGCCGGAGATCGCCTACTTCGAGGTCCTGCACGAGCTCAAGCTCATCGTCGACCTCATGTGGGAGGGCGGCATCGCCAAGCAGCGCTGGTCGGTCTCCGACACGGCCGAGTACGGCGACTACGTCTCGGGCCCGCGCGTGATCGACCCGCGGGTCAAGGAGAACATGAAGGCCGTCCTCGCGGACATCCAGTCGGGTGCGTTCGCGAAGCGCTTCATCGACGACCAGGACGCGGGCGCCCCCGAGTTCAAGGAGCTCCGTGCCAAGGGCGAGGCGCACCCGATCGAGGCCACGGGCCGCGAGCTGCGCGGCATGTTCGCGTGGGCGAAGTCGGGCGACGACGACTACACCGAGGGTTCGGTCGGTCGCTGACCCTCGCCTCGCTGCGGCGAACCTTCTGAGGAGGGTGACCCGTGCTGCACGATCCTCCGTCCGGCCTGGCGGCCTCCCGCCAGACCCGACCACGATCCGCAGCACGGGTCACCCTCCTTCGTCGTCGGGAGCCCGGGGCGCCCGGCCCGACGGCGGAGCCTCCTCGGCCCGTCCCGGTCGCCTCGGGGAGGACCAGGGAGCAGGCGGGGCTGACGGGGGCCGGGGTGCGGGCGTGCGCGGGTGGAAGTGCGCGACGCGCGGTGGTCAAAGCACGACAAGGCGGGCACTCGGGGCGTCCGTGGTCCACCATGGAGGTATGAGCCATGACAACGACCGCGGACCGGACGGCGCGAGCGAGGGGACGGAGCCGGCGGCTTCCTCCGTGGGACGTGACGACGTGAGGGACCTGTCGGGCGACCCGGTCGTCGGACAGCCCGGCACGGTCGAGGAGGACCCGCAGGGGACCGAGATCCTCGAGTTCTGGGAGACCGCGCGGGTCCGGGCGGGGGAGGGGAAGGTCGGGGTCGTGACGGGCTTCGGCATCTCGGCGACCGTCCCGCCGCCTGCGTGGTCGTTCGGCGACAACCCCGAGCTCGCCGACGGGCTCCTGGCGGCGGTGCTCGCGGGCGAGAAGACCGCGACGTCGTCGTCGCACTGGGAGTACGGCGACGACGTGCCGCTGCCGCAGGTCGGGGAGCTGTCGATCATCCTCGACGGCGACGGGCACCCGCGGGCGCTGATCCGCACGACGTCGATCGACATCGTGCCGTTCGACGAGGTCACGGCGGAGTTCGCGGCGGCCGAGGGCGAGGACGACCGGACGCTCGAGTCGTGGCGCGCCGGTCACCGCGACTACTTCACGCGCGTGCTCGTCGGTCACGAGTTCCGGGAGGACATGCCCGTGGTCTGCGAGAGGTTCGAGCTGCGGTTCCCGCGGGCTCGCTGACCTCGTCCGAGCGGCGGCGGGCCGGGCGCAGGGTCGGCCCGGTGCGACGGTGCGGGGGCGAGGGGCGGCCGGCTGGGAGCTGCGCCGTCGGGCAGGGCGCGGCGGCAAAGGGTGGGCGGTGGTCGCCGTCCCAGGCCGCGACCACCGCCCGTCGGGGCAGTGAGAGGAACTACCCCGAGCGTGAGGGCGCCGAGGCGCCGGAGGTGACCGCGCCGACGCGCACCGTCTGGACGGGGGCCGGGTGCGAGCCGTGGTCGGTGAGGTGGGTCGAGACGCGGTCGAGCAGGAGGGAGCGGACGTCCGCCGCGACGACGGCCTGGGCGCCGCGCAGGACGGGAGCCAGGGGCACCATGGTGGGCACGATCGCCGCCACGCCCTGCTCGGTGTCCGTGAGGTGGCTGCGGGTCACGTCGGCGAGGCGCTGGCCACCCGCGATGCAGGTGGGGCCGCCGAGGACGACCAGGTGCGGCTCGACGACCGCGACGACCGGCTGGATCACGGTCGCGATGCGGCGGCCGAAGTCCTCGACGAGCGCGACGACCTCGGGGCTGTCGGGCGCGGCGACCATGGCCGCCAGGTAGTCGGCGTAGCCGTCGCCGGGGACGCCGTGGCGTGCGGCGAGCTCCTCGAACCGGCGGCCGCCGACCAGGTCCTGGAGGTTCAGCGAGTGGTCGTCGTACTCGCGGACCGTGATGGGTACCGGCAGGTAGCCGAGCTCTCCCGCGGCCCCCGTGGCGCCGTGGTGGAGCCGACCGTCGATCAGCGTCCCGAGCCCGATGCCGCCGCCGATCCAGAGGAGCGAGAAGCTCTCCTCGGCGCACCGTCCGGCGTCACGCTCGGCGATGGTGGCGAGGTTGACGTCGTTCTCGATGCGCACCGGGACGTCGAACTCCTGCTCCAGGAGGGAGCGGACGGCGAGGCGCGGCCAGCCGGGCAGGTCCCCGACGAGCCAGAGGTCCCCGGTGCTCGGGTCGGCGGCGGCCTGCACGCCGGCGACGACCGCCCCGACGCGCGTGGTGGGCACGCCGGCGTCGGCGCAGGCCGCGTCCCAGGCGGCCCGGACGTCGCTCACCGCGGTGCGGTCCTCGGAGGTGGGGACGTCCGCGCTCCCGAGGACGGTGCCCCGGGCGTCGACGACGCTGGCCTGGACCCCGCGGGGCAGGACGTCGAGCGCGAGCCCCACGACGACGTCGGTGCGGGCGGCGTAGGTGACGGCCTGGGGGCCGCGGGCGCCCTGGACGGCTCCGGTGGACTCGATGAGGCCGGCGGCCTCGAGCCGGGCCACGATCTGGGAGGATGTCGGACGGGAGACGCCGGTGAGGTCGCCGATCTGCGACCGGGTCATGGGACCGGAGTCGAGCAGGAGCTCGAGGGCCGCGCGATCGTTGATCGTGCGGAGCAACCCGGGGGTTCCCGGGATGTGCAAGCGGGACACGGCGTGCGGCCTCTCTGCCAACGTCTTAGGAAAGTTTCCTAAGAGTTGCGTATTCTGGCGTTCTGCGCAAGTCGGAACCCTGGCGTGCTCCATTACACCATCGAGCGTCCCCCGGCGCGTCGTCCGGCGTGTGGGAGCGCACCCAGGCGAGACGCCTCCGCCCGACCCGCGAGATGGTGCGGTTCTGGACGGCTAGGACGTTCAAGGCGTGAGATGTGCGTCCCGAGGACTGGCATCGAGGCGTACGGTTCACGGCATGACGCGCAACATCGACTTGGCAGTGGTGGCCGGAGACGGCATCGGCATCGAGGTCGTCGAGCAGGGCCTCGCGGTCCTCGAGGCGGCGCTCACGGGCTCCGACGTCAAGGTCTCCACGACCCCCTTCGACCTGGGTGCGCGCCGCTGGCACGCGACCGGCGAGACCCTCACGGACGAGGACCTCGCGGCCATCCGCACGCACGACGCGATCCTCCTGGGCGCGATCGGCGACCCCACGGTCCCGTCGGGCGTCCTCGAGCGCGGGCTGCTCCTCAAGCTGCGCTTCGCGCTGGACCACTACGTCAACCTGCGCCCGGGCAAGCTGTACCCCGGTGTGAGGTCCCCGCTGGCGGACCCGGGCGAGATCGACTTCGTCGTGGTCCGTGAGGGCACCGAGGGCCCGTACGTCGGCAACGGCGGCGCGCTGCGCGTCGGCACCCCGCACGAGCTCGCGACCGAGGTCTCCGTCAACACGGCGTTCGGCGTCGAGCGCGTCGTGCGCGACGCGTTCGCGCGGGCCCAGGCCCGTCCCCGCAAGCACCTGACGCTCGTGCACAAGCACAACGTCCTGGTCCACGCCGGTCACCTGTGGCGCCGCACGGTCGAGGCCGTCAACGCCGAGTTCCCGGACGTCACCACGGACTACCTGCACGTGGACGCCGCCACGATCTTCCTCACGACGAACCCGTCGCGATTCGACGTCATCGTCACCGACAACCTGTTCGGCGACATCCTGACGGACCAGGCCGCCGCGATCACCGGCGGCATCGGCCTCGCGGCCTCGGCCAACATCAACCCCGACCGCACGGCCCCCTCCATGTTCGAGCCGGTGCACGGCTCGGCTCCCGACATCGCCGGCCAGGGCAAGGCGGACCCCACCGCCACGATCCTGTCCGTCGCGATGCTGCTCGACCACCTCGGCCTCGCCGAGCAGTCGCAGCGCGTCGAGGCCGCGGTCGCCGCGGACCTCGCCGAGCGGGGGAACCGAGTACGGTCGACGGCCGAGGTGGGGCGCGAGCTCGCTGCCCGCGTCGCCGGCTGATCGGACTCCCGACCCGCCGTCGCGCCGCCGTCGACTCCCCGCGCAGGGGTCCGACGGCGGCGCGCACCCTCTGCCGTCCTCACCGCTCCCACGTCCTCGTCGAAGGCCCGGGAGTTCTCGCCCGCCCTGCGGGCGCCGAAGGGCGCTCCGTCATGGAAAACTAGGCGAGGAACCCACCCGGGTCGCCAGGTGAAAGGCCCATGACATGACTTCCCCCCTCACAGCGCAGCCCGCTTCCTCGGCCGAGGACCTCGTCGCGCTCTTCGACATCCGCCCCTCGGACACCCCGACCTCACCCGAGGCCAGGGCGGCCGCGATCTCCGCCCCGAAGTTCGGCACCGTGTTCTCGGACCACATGGCCCGGATCAGCTGGAACTCGACCGACGGCTGGATCGACCGCCGCATCGAGAAGTACGGCCCCCTCCAGCTCGACCCCGCGACCGCGGTGCTGCACTACGCCCAGGAGATCTTCGAGGGCCTCAAGGCGTACCGGCACCAGGACGGTTCCGTGTGGACCTTCCGCCCGGAGGCCAACGCCGCCCGCTTCGCCCGGTCGGCCCACCGGTTGGCGCTGCCCGCGCTATCGGTCGACGACTTCATCGGCTCGATCACGGCGCTCGTGCGCACCGACATCGAGTGGGTCCCGAGCGGCGAGGAGGCGAGCCTGTACCTGCGTCCGTTCATGTACGCCTCCGAGTCGTTCCTCGGCGTGCGGGCCTCGCTCGAGGCCGAGTACCTCGTGATCGCCTCGCCCGTGGGGCCGTACTTCTCGGGCGGCGTGAAGCCCGTCTCGATCTGGGTCGACCGCGAGTACAGCCGCGCCGGCGCGGGGGGGACGGGCGACGCCAAGTGCGGCGGCAACTACGCGTCGAGCCTGCTGCCGCAGACCCTCGCGCAGGAGAAGGGCTTCGAGCAGGTCTGCTTCCTCGACTCGTCGACGGGCACGTACCTCGAGGAGCTCGGCGGCATGAACGTGTTCGTCGTCAAGGCCGACGGGTCGGTCGAGACGCCCGAGCTGACGGGCTCGATCCTCGAGGGCGTGACACGCTCGTCGATCATCCAGCTCCTCACCGACCGCGGCCACGAGGTCACCGAGCGGCGCATCCCGCTCGAGGAGCTCCTGGCCGACATCCGGTCGGGCGCCGTGACCGAGGTCTTCGCGTGCGGCACGGCGGCGGTCGTGACGCCGATCGGCCGCCTGGGCGGGTCGAACTTCGACCACACGATCGGCGGCGGCGGCGCGGGCGAGCTGACCCTCGCGATCCGTGGCGAGCTCACCGACATCCAGAACGGCCGGGCAGCCGACCGCCACGGCTGGATGACGCGCCTGGCCTGAGGCTCGCCGCAGAGCTGCCCCGGGGGGCGGAGCGGGTGTGGTCGATCGACCCGGTCGACGACACCCGCTCCGCACCCGGCGTCTCGGCCCGGGCTCAGGCCGCCCGCACGATCGTGCGCCCCGCGACCCCCGCGAGCAGCGACCAGATCGCGACCCCGATGAGCAGGTTGACGAGCCCGGACAGGGCCGCCGCGGTGAGGTCCGAGGTCCAGGCGAACGGCAGGGCCGTGATGACGACGATCACGAGCGCCATGATCCAGCCGAAGAACGCGCGAGGCCGTGGTGTCGTGAGGATCAGCACGTGGAGCAGCCCTGCCGCCAGGAGGGCCAGCACCGCGCCGTCGATCGCGAACGCCGCCTGGTGCGAGCCGGTCGCGAAGAGGTCCGGCGGGGGGACGAGCGAGAGCGAGAAGATCCGTTCGAGGATGATGACCGCCACGAGCCCGATCAGCGCGGCGACCAGTGCGGTGGCGGCGGCACCTGCCCAGAAGCGGCCCACCTCGACCGCGAGGCGCGGGTCCGCGGGGTTGACGGGCTCGGGCGGGACGAAGTCCGCGTGCGGGTCGGGTGGGACGACGGGCGGGATGGCCGGCGGCACCGCGGGGTATCCGGGGGTCCCCGGCGGTGGCACGTTGCTGCGGGGCGGGAAGTTCGGGTCGCTCATGATGCGTCTCCTGTCGTTGCAGGCTGCCGTTCCGGGCGCTCACTGGTCGAGGTGCTCAGCCTGTGGACACCGTTCCATCCTGGCAACTCCTGTGGCAGCATGTGTCCTGTGACACACCTCGTCTCCCACCTCATTATCGAGTAGCGCGCCCGGCCACCACACCGGACGCGCAAACCTCCCGCACCCTCGGGGGGTTTTTTTGTTGCCCGACCCCACCCTCGTCGGACAGCGAAGCGCCGGGCACGAGCTTCACGAGAGCGACCGCCCGGCGCGTGGGAACGAGGAATCGCCGGGCGGCACGCGCAAGCGCCTCGCCCGGTCCGCCTAGAGTGGTCCCGCCCAGGCGGCACCGCTGGACCCCGGAACCCCAGAGAGCGGCACGATGACTTCCCAGGTGAACCCCCTTGCTCCTGCCACAGCGAGCGCACCCCCGACGTTCCACGTCTACGACACGACGCTGCGCGACGGCGCGCAGCAGGAGGGCATGAACCTGTCGGTCGCCGACAAGCTCGCGATCGCCCCCCTGCTGGACGAGCTGGGTGTCGGGTTCATCGAGGGCGGCTGGCCCGGGGCCATCCCCAAGGACACCGACTTCTTCTCCCGTGCGGCCAGCGAGCTCACGCTCAAGAACGCGGTGCTGGCCGCGTTCGGCGCGACCCGCAAGGCCGGGGTCCGGGCGGCCGACGACCAGCAGGTCCGTGCCCTCCTGGCATCGCAGGCGCCCGTGATCACGCTCGTCGCCAAGTCCGACATCCGCCACGCCGAGCGGGCCCTGCGGACCACGGGCGCCGAGAACCTCGCCATGATCACCGACACGGTCGCGTTCCTGGTGGCCGAGGGGCGCCGCGTGGTCCTCGACGCCGAGCACTTCTTCGACGGCTACCGGTTCGACCCGGCCTACTCGCGCGCCGCGGTCGAGGCCGCGTTCGCGGCGGGGGCCGAGGTCGTCGCGCTGTGCGACACCAACGGCGGCATGCTGCCGGAGCTGGTGGGTGAGATCGTCACGGAGCTGCGCGACGTCGTCGGGATCCCGGACGGGCTCCACGCCCAGCCCGGGGACCCGCTGCTGGGGATGCACGCGCACAACGACTCGGGCTGCGCGGTCGCCAACTCGCTCGCGGCCGTCGCCGCGGGCGCCGCGCACGTCCAGGGGACCGTCAACGGCTACGGAGAGCGCACCGGGAACGCGGACCTCATCACGGTCGTCGCGAACCTCGAGCTCAAGCAGGGGCGCTCGCTCCTCGTCGACGGCGGCCTGCAGGAGACCACGCGCATCGCGCACGCGATCAGCGAGATCACCAACATCTCCCCGTACGCCCGCCAGCCGTACGTCGGGGCGAGCGCGTTCGCGCACAAGGCCGGGCTGCACGCCTCGGCGATCAAGGTCGACCCGGACCTCTACCAGCACATCGAGCCCACGCTCGTCGGCAACGACATGCGCATGCTCATCTCCGACATGGCGGGGCGCGCCTCGATCGAGCTCAAGGGCCGGGAGATGGGCTTCGACCTGACGGACCAGGGCGACGTGCTCTCGCGCGTGACCAACCGCGTCAAGGACGACGAGGCCCGCGGCTACACGTACGAGGCCGCGGACGCGTCGTTCGATCTGCTCCTGCGCGAGGAGATCGCGGGCGAGCGGCCGCAGTACTTCCGGGTGGAGAGCTGGCGCACGATCGTCGAGCGGGCCGGGGGGCGCGGCACCGAGGCGACCGCGGAGGCCACGGTCAAGCTGCACGCCGGCGGCAAGCGCATCGTCAAGACGGGCGAGGGCAACGGGCCCGTGAACGCGCTCGACCACGCGCTGCGGCTCGCGCTGCGGCGCGTCTACCCGGAGATCGAGGCGTTCGAGCTGATCGACTTCAAGGTCCGCATCCTCGACACCGAGCAGGGCACCGACGCGATCACGCGCGTGCTCATCGAGACGACCGACGGCGCCCGGTCCTGGTCGACGGTGGGCGTGGGGCCGAACCTCATCGAGGCGGCCTGGGAGGCGCTGACGGACTCGGCGATCTACGGCCTGGTCCACGCGGGCGTCTCGGCCCGCTGACGATCCTGGGCGCGGCCCGGGGCGGGACGTGCATGTCCCGGCCGGGCCGCCGGGGTTCAGGGTCGCGTCGCGGCCTCGAGCAGCTCGACGACGTGGACGTAGTCCCGCCCCGTCGCCCTGCTCAGTCCCATCTCGCACGTGCGGTTGCTCGACGCGTACGCGTCCGCGGCGCCGTGCTCGAGCGCGTGGGCCGCGACCTCGGCGGCCTCGGCGCGCGTCGCGGCGGCCGTGAGCTCGGGGTGGAGCATCCCGCGGTCGCCCGCGAAGCCGCAGCACCCCGCGTCGAGGGGGAGCACGACGTCGTCGGCCACCGCGCGTGCGACCGCCTCGAGGTCGCCGACGACCCCCAGGTGGATCGACGAGCACGTGGGGTGCAGGACGAGCGAGCCGATCGCGCGCCCCGTGGCTCGTGGATCGCGGCCGGTCGCCTCGAGCACGGGCAGGACGTCGCGCCGCACGAACGTCACGGCGTCCAGGACCCGCAGCCGCTCGAACCGGTCGCGCGCCTCCCCGGTCAGGTGCCCGCCGACCCCCTCGAGGCCGTGCGTGCAGCTCGACGCGTCCGAGACGACGGGCAGGCGGCCGGCGTCGGTCGCGGCCCAGAGCGCGTCGAAGGTCCGCCCGGCCATCGCGGCCGCGCCGTCGGTCAGGCCCTTGGAGACCCAGGGCGTGCCGCAGCACAGGCCCTCGACGCCCTCGGGGATCGCGACCGCGATCCCCGCGCGGTCGCACAGCGCGAGGAACGCCGGACCGACGCCCCCCGGGCTGGGGGAGGAGCCGGCAGGCGAGAAGAGCGAGCCCGTGCAGGACTGGAAGAAGACGACGGATGCCGCTGGGGCGTCGTCGTCCCGGTCGGCGGCCGCGCGGCCACGGGGAGCGGGCGAGACGCGTCGCGGCCCCGGCCCTGGCAGGTCCGCCCCGACGAGCGGCACGACGTCGTCGCCCAGCACCGCGCGCCCGGCCCTGGACGCGGCGGCGACCAGGGGGGTGGGCAGCAGGTCGACCACGCCGAGCGCCCCGCGCAGGCCCGTGACCGCTCCGCCCCAGCGGTCGGCCGCGACGCGCCCGGCGCGCTGGACCACGCCGCCGTGTCGCTGCGCTCGCCGGACCTTCATGACCTTGCCCGTGTCGATCCCGACCGGGCACGCGGTCACGCACAGCGAGTCGACGGCGCACGTGTCGACCGCCGAGTACTCGTAGGCTCGCTCGAGCTCGCGGAGCTCGCCCGGGGCGGCCGTGACCATCTCGCGCAGCAGCGCGATGCGCTGGCGTGGGGTCGTCGTGACCGTCCGCGACGGGCACGCGGGCTCGCAGTACCCGCACTCGACGCAGCGGTCGACGACGGCCGCGAGGTCTCCCGCGGCGGACGTCCCGACGGGCGGCACGAGCTTGAGGTGCTGGAGGTGCGCCTCGTCGTCGTCGCTGAGGAGCACACCGGGGTTGAGGATCCCCTCCGGGTCGCACAGGGCCTTGACCTCGCGCATCACGGCGTACAGGTCGTCGCCGAACTGGCGCCGGACGAAGGGCGCCATGATGCGGCCCGTGCCGTGCTCGGCCTTGAGGGACCCGCCCCGGCCGAGCACCAGCCCCACCATGTCCTCGGTGAAGGCCGCGAAGCGGTCGACCTCGTCGCCCACCGACAGGTGCGGCGTGATCATGAAGTGCAGGTTGCCGTCCTTGGCGTGCCCGAACGTCACGGCGTCGTCGTAGCCGTGCTGCGCGAAGAGCCCGCCCAGGTCGCGGACCGTCGCGGTGAGGTCGGGCACCGGGACGACGAGGTCCTCCAGCAGGGCCGTGCTGCCCGGCGCCCGAGCCCCGGCGACCGCGGTGTACAGGCCCTTGCGCACGCGCCACAGGCGCTCGCGGGCCGCGGGGTCGCGCGTCAGGGCGGCCGGCGTCGCGAGGTCGAGCGAGGCGATGACGCCGCGCGCGGCCTCCTCGAACGGGTCGAGGGCGTCGGCGGTCGTGGCCTGGTACTCGACGAGCAGAGCCGTCTCGGTCGTCGCGGTCGCGAAGGCCCGCATCGACGCGTCGGCGAGCGGGTCCGCGGCCGCGACGCGCAGCGACGCCGCGTCGAGCAGCTCGATCGCGCGGGCCCCCGACCCGGTGAGGGTCGCCAGGGCGTCGGTCGCGCGCTCGAGCGCGTCGAAGACGAGGAGGGTCGTCGAGGCCGCGGGCAGCAGCGGGACGGTCCGGAACGTCACGTCGGCCACGAACGCCAGCGTCCCCTCCGAGCCGACGACCAGGTGCTCGAGGATCTTGACGGGGGACTCGTGGTCCACGAACGCGTTGACGCCGTAGCCCATGGTGTTCTTCATCGAGTACTGGTGCGCGATGGTCGCGCGCATGGACCCGCTCGCGCGCACCCGGTCGCGGAGCGCGGCCAGGCCGCGGTGCAGCGCAGGCTCGAGGGCGCGCAGGCGCTCGTCGGCGTCGGGCGCCCCCGTGTCGAGCACGGAGCCGCTCGGCAGGACCAGCGTCATCGCGTCGACCGTGCGGTACGCGGTGTCGACCGTCCCGCACGCCATGCCCGAGGAGTTGTTCGCGACGACGCCGCCGATCGTGCACGCGATCTCGCTCGCGGGGTCCGGGCCGAGACGCCGCCCGTGGCGCAGGAGCCGCGCGTTGACCGAGCGGAGCGTCACGCCCGGCTGGCAGCGCACGCGTGCGCCGTCGTCGAGCACCTCGACACGCGTGAAGCGCGTGCGCGTGTCGACGAGCAGGCCGGCGCCCGACGCCTGTCCCGACAGGCTCGTGCCGCCCGACCGGAACGTGACCGGCAGCCCGCGGCGACGGGCCTCGGTGAAGGCCGCGACGACGTCGGGCACGTCCTGCGCCCGGGCCACGGCCTCGGGGCGCAGCAGGTAGTGCGACGCGTCGTGCGCGTGCGCGACCCGCGTCAGGAGATCCGTCCGGATCTCGAGAGCGCGTCGCGTCGCGGCCGAGACCGTCATGCGCGCGCCTTGCGCTCCCCGTCCAGCCGGTGGGGCTGGACCGCGTCGTAGGTCGCCTTGAGGTTGGCGCTCGTCTGCTCGTACAGGCGCTGCGCGACCCGGACGAACAGGAAGTCGACGACCGCGAGCTGGGCGATACGGCTCGACAGGGCCCCCGACCGGAACTGCGTCTCGCGCGCCGTGGTGGCCAGGACGATGCGGGCCACCTGCCCCAGCGGCGACTCGGGGAAGTTCGTGATCGCGACGGTCGTCGCACCGCGCTCGTGCGCGATGCCCAGCGCGTGGTTGGTCTCGACCGTCTGGCCGCTGTGCGAGATCCCGATCGCGACGGCCCCCGGGCCGAGGAGCGCGGCCGACTGGAGCTGGAGGTGCGGGTCGGGGGACGCGAAGCACACGAGCCCGATGCGCTGGAGCTTCTGCGCGAGGTCCTGCCCCGTCAGCCCGCTCGACCCGACACCGAACACGTCGATCCGAGGGGCGGCAGCGACGGCCGCGGCGACCTGCTCGAGGGCCGCGAGGTCGAGCATGCGCGCGGTCTCCTCGATGGTCCGCGCCTCGTGGAAAGCGATCTTCGCGACGACGTCCTCGGCGGTGTCGGTCTCGTTGATCTCGCCGTGCGCGACGTTCGACCGCTCCATCTCCATCTCGCGCCGGGACGTCGCCTGGGCGAGGTCGATCCGGAACTCGGGGTAGCCCGCGTAGCCGATCGCCCGGCAGAAGCGCACGACCGTCGCCTGCGAGGCCCCCGCGCGCGCCGCGAGCTCGTTGATCGTGGACCCGACGACGGCGGCCGGGTCCGCGAGCACGGCCTCCGCGATCCGGGCCTCGGCCGGGCGGAGGGTCGGTAGCGCCTGGCGGATGCGGACGAGTCCATCTCCGGTCATGTCGGGTCTCCTGGGGGTGGGGTGGGACGGCTGGGGTCGGGACGGGCAGCGGGTGCGGGACCGGCGAGGCTCAGCCACGGCGGGTGGGCGACGAGGGCGCCGGGCCCCGTCGCGAGCCGGCGGGCGAGGTGGAGCGCGCCGTCGAGCGGGGTGCCCGCGGAGGGGACGAGCTCGGCGTCGGGGCGCAGGGCCGCGAACCGGCGCGCGAGAGCGCCCGTCAGGGACGGGCCGGCCGCGAGGACCCCGCCCGTGGCGGCGGCCAGCGGCGGCAGCGCCGGGACGAGGGCCACCGCGAGCGACTCGGCGAGGTGCCGACCCGCCTCGGTGAGGATCCGCACGGCCGCCGGGTCTCCCGCGGCGGCCGCGGCTGCGACGTCGGGCGTGAAGGAACCGAGGACCTGGGCGCGGTCGGCGCGCGTGTAGAGCTGGGCGGGCCACGTGGTGGCGGGACCGAACCTGGCCGTGGCGGCGTCCAGGAGCGCCGCGGACGCTCCTGTCGCGCGGCCGTCGTGCGCGGCGAGCGCGGCACGCAGGCCGTGCGCGCCGATCCACGTGGCCGACCCGAGGTCGCCCAGGAGGTGGCCCCAGCCGTCGACGCGCTGCCACGTCCCGGCGAGGTCGGTGCCCAGGGCGATCGCGCCGGTCCCGACCGCGACCACGGCCCCCGCGCGCCCGCCCAGTGCACCGAGGTGCGCGGTCACGGCATCGGCGGCGACGGCCGTGCGCTCGGGCCCGAGGCTCGACCGGAGCGCCTCGTGGACCGCGGACGGGTCCGGGACGAGGGTCGCGACGCCCGTCGCGCCGACCGCGGCGGCGGCGACCGTGGGCCGGCCGTCGACGGTTCCGGAGCACCGGGCGACGAACGCGGTCGCGAGGTCGTGCACGACGTCGGCGACGTCGCTGCCCCCCGGGCCGACCGAGACGGCGCGACCCGTGAGGGTCACCCGCTGCCCGTGATCGTCGGCCGCCGCCGCCGCTGCTGCCCCCGTCGCAGGCAGGGGTGCGGGCGCCCCGGCTGCCGGAGCGGACGGGACCAGGGCTGCGGCGAGGCGGCTGCCGCTTCCTCCGACGTCGATCGCGACGACCCAGCGGGGGGAGGCCGGGGAGGCGGCTCGCGGGGCTGCTCGGGCCGGTGTGCGGTCCGGTGCGGCGTCGGGCGTCCTGGTCACGCCTCATTGTGGCATGAATTTTCAGACAGATGCCAGGATATGGAGAAAAGCGCCACGGTTCACCCGGTGTCGCCGCGTCCGACGCGTCGGTCGCCCGACGCGGGGCGCGCTCCCGAGGGGGCCCGCTGCCTGGAGGCTACTCCTCGTGTGGGGTAGGTCACCAGGCCTCGGTCGGACGGGCGACCGGCGGAGCGGCAGCTCCCCTTGCGCGACACGTACCGTGGAGCCCATGAGAGGCGAGTACAAGGTTCCCGGTGGCAAGCTCGTGGCGGTCGACGTCGAGACGGACGACGGGAGGCTGTCCCGCGTCGCGCTGAGCGGAGACTTCTTCCTCGAGCCCGACGACGCGCTCGACGACATCAACGCGGCGCTGACCGGCCTGCCCGAGACGTCGACCGTGGCCGACCTGACCCGCGCGGTCGAGGCGGTCCTCACGGACGACATCACCATGGTCGGATTCTCGCCCGAGGCCGTCGCGATCGCCGTGCGCCGGGCGCTCGGGCACGCGACCGGCTGGGACGACCACGTGTTCGAGATCATCCACGAGGGCCCCGAGCAGCCCGCGATGCACCTCGCGCTCGACCAGGTCCTCACCGAGGAGCTCGACGCGGGTCGACGCGGTCCGACCCTGCGCATCTGGGAGTGGGGGGCGCCCGCCGTCATCATCGGGTCGTTCCAGTCCCTCAGGAACGAGGTGGACCCCGAGGGGGCCGCGAAGCACGGCATCACCGTGGTGCGCCGGATCTCGGGCGGCGGCGCCATGTTCGTCGAGCCGGGCAACACCATCACCTACTCCTTGACGGTCCCCGCCTCGCTCGTCGAGGGCCTGAGCTTCGAGCGCTCGTACGCGTTCCTCGACGACTGGGTGCTGGGCGCGCTCGCCGACGTCGGCGTGAACGCCACGTACAAGCCGCTCAACGACATCGCGTCCCCGGCCGGGAAGATCGCGGGCGCCGCGCAGAAGCGCCTGCGCGGGGGAGCGGTGCTGCACCACGTGACCATGGCGTACGACATCGACGCCGACAAGATGCTCGAGGTCCTGCGCATCGGCCGCGAGAAGATGAGCGACAAGGGCACCAAGAGCGCGAACAAGCGCGTCGACCCGGTGCGCTCGCAGACCGGCATGGCGCGCGAGGAGGTCATCGAGGCCTTCAAGGCGCACTTCCGCTCGCGGTACCGCACGGTCGACGGTGCGGTGACACCCGAGGAGCGGGCACAGGCCGAGGAGCTCGTCCGGACGAAGTTCGGCACCGAGGAGTGGACCGCGCGCGTGCCGTGACGCGCTGAGGGTGCGCCCCGGCCCGCGCGGACGCGTGCCGGGGCGCGCTCCGGCGTGCGGCCGCACCGCGGTCCCTGGCGCGCCGAGGTCACCAACAGGTCACAACTTCTCGCCGGGCTTCCTTCTGCCCGGCCGTGGCGGTAATCTTCACGACAACCCAGCCTGATGTAAGTTTGTTTCAGAGTCGAAGGGTGCCGACTGTCCGGCGCCCGTGCGAACGATCAGGTCCGCAGGGACGAACGGCTGGCCGCGACGCGGCCGCCGACCAGAAAGGAAGTCACGGCATGCAGCGACGCAGCACGGTGGCCGTCACGGGCACACTCCTCCTGGCGCTCGGCCTCACCGCGTGTGGCGGCGGGGACAACGGCGGCGGCGAGGCCGCGGGGGACGCAGCCTCCGCAGACCACTCCGGCGAGACCCTCACGGTCTGGATCATGGAGGGCACCAACCCCGACGGGGACGCGTTCTTCGACGAGGTCACCACCGCTTTCAAGGAAGAGACCGGTGCAGACCTCCAGATCGAGTTCCAGCCGTGGGCCAGCGCCCACGACAAGTTCACGACCTCCATCGCCGGCAACACCACCCCGGACGTCGCGGAGCTCGGCACCACGTGGACCGGCGAGTTCGCCGACGTCGGCGCACTGACCGACCTGTCCGACAAGATCAAGGAAGCGGGCCTCGAGGAGGACCTCGTCCCCGGTCTGGTCGAGTCCGCGACGCTCGACGGAGCCCAGTACGGCATGCCCTGGTACGCCGGGGTGCGCTCGGTGGTCTACCGCAAGGACCTCTTCGAGGCGGCGGGCATCGAGGTCCCGACCACCTGGGCCGAGCTCCAGGCCGCGGGCGAGGCACTCAAGGCCGCGAACCCCGGCCTGATCCCCTTCCCCGTCGCGGGCGACAGCCAGTACGGCGCCATGCCCTTCGTCTGGGGCGCCGGCGGCGACCTGGCCGCCAAGGACGGCGACACCTGGACGTCCGAGATCGCCTCTGCCGACTCCGTCAAGGGGCTCGAGTTCTACACGGGCCTCGCGACCAGCGCGGGACTGTCGACCGCGGCTGCCACGACGTGGAAGGAGACGGATCTCCTGTCCAACTTCGAGCAGGGCAACGTCGGCATGATGATCTCCGGCAGCTGGACCCCCGGCAAGATCGTCGCGGACGTCCCGGACATGGCCGACAAGATCGGCGCGTTCCCCATCCCGGGCGAGACCGAGGGCCTCTCGGACTCCTTCCTGGGAGGGTCGCACCTGGGTGTCTTCGCGGCCAGCGAGAAGCAGGACCTCGCGTGGGAGTTCGTCGAGATGATGACGACGGGCGAGTTCGCCGAGGCGTGGGGTGAGCAGTCGGGCTACTTCCCGGGGCAGACCTCGCTCCTGGAGAAGGTCATCGAGGCGAACGACCCGCTCGTCGCACCGTTCGCCCAGCAGATGGTCGAGGCCGGCGCCTCCGTCCCCGTGACGCCGCTCTACGGTCAGATCCAGGGCAAGAAGACGGTCGAGACCATGCTGCAGTCGATCCTCTCGGGCAGCGCCACGGTGCAGGAGGCCGCCGACACCGCGGCCGCCGACATGAACGAGACCTTCGGGTCCTGACGAGCCCATGGCAGATCTGCACCCGGTTCCCGGCGCGTCGGCCGACCAGCTGACGCGCCGGGACCCGGCCCCGACCCCCTCGTCCACCGCCGGCCCCACCGCCGGCGGCCCGCGCCGCGGCGCAGGCCTGCACGGCATGCACGGCGTGCTCGGCCACAGGTCGCCGATCCGACCGTGGCTGCTCCTCGCTCCCGCGCTCGCCGTCCTCGGCGTCCTGCTCCTGTGGCCGCTCGCCCGCGTCGTGATGATCTCGCTGCAGGACTACGGCCTGCGCCAGATCGCCTCGGGGGAGTCGAACTACATCGGGTTCGACAACTACGCCGCGATCTTCGGCGACTCGTTCCTGTGGTCCGTCGTCCTGCCCAACACGATCGGCTTCGCGGTCGCGTGCGTGGTGCTGACCGTCGTCCTGGGGACGGCCGTCGCGCTGTTCCTCAACAACCTGGGGACGTTCTGGCGCACGATCTGCTCGACCGCGATCATGGTCGCCTGGGCCGTGCCCGCCATCACGGGCACCTACGTGTGGATCTGGATCTTCGACCCGCTCAACGGCCTGGTCTCCTCGGTGCTCGACTCGGTCGGGCTGATCGACCCGGCGACCACGAACTGGTTCACCGAGCGCCTGAGCTTCTACGCGATCGCGACCCTCAACGTCGTGCACCACGGGTTCCCGTTCGTCGCCATCACGGTCCTCGCGGGCCTGCTGACGATCCCCAAGGAGCTGCACGAGGCCGCGATGATGGACGGCGCCACGCCCTGGCGCCGGTTCTGGACCATCACCGCGCCGATCCTGCGCCCCGTCTTCGCGGTCGTCACGATCCTGTCGACCATCTGGGACTTCAAGGTCTTCACGCAGATCTACCTCATGCCGGGGGGCAACGGCGGCAACAAGGAGGTCTTCAACCTCGGCGTGTGGTCGTACATCCAGTCCTTCGCGCAGGGCAAGTACGGGATGGGCTCGGCGATCGCCGTGCTGCTCACCCTGATCCTGCTCGGGATCACCGTCGTGTACATGCGCACCCTGTTCAAGGAGGAGGAGCTGTGAGCGCCCTGACCGGCACCCCGTCCAGCACCCCGCGGTCGGCCGCCCGCACGCCCGGGTCCGGGGCGCCCGGCGACCGCGTACCCCAGGTCCTGCGCGTCAAGGCGCGCAAGCGCCCCCTGCCCACCGCGGGCAAGGTCGTCGGCATCGTCGCGCTGCTCGTCTTCGCGCTGTTCCCGGCCTACTGGATGTTCTCCTCGGCGATCGACCCGGAGGCCCCGACGCGCGGCGCCCGGCTCCTGCCCGCGGGTGTCACGTGGGACAACTTCGTGACCGTGATCGACGACGGCGGGTTCGGCGCCTACCTGCGCAACTCGATCGTCGTCGCGGTCGGCGCGGTCGTGTTCTCGTCGGTGCTCGCGCTGCTCGCGGCCGTCGCGGTGAGCCGCTTCAGGTTCCGGTTCCGCAAGGCGATCCTCGTGCTCGTCCTCATGGTGCAGATGGTGCCGCTCGAGGCGCTCGTCATCCCGCTGTTCCTGCAGATGCGCACCCTCGGCATGCTCAACTCGCTCCTGGGCCTGACGATCGTGTACATCGCCTTCTCGCTGTCGTTCGCGATCTGGATGCTGCGCGGCTTCGTCGCGGCCGTCCCGGTCGAGCTCGAGGAGGCCGCGTACCTCGACGGCGCGTCGTGGGGTCGCATGTTCTGGAAGATCCTGCTTCCCCTGGTCGCTCCTGGCGTCGTCGCCACGAGCGTCTTCTCGTTCATCACGGCGTGGAACGAGTTCATCTTCGCCCTGACGTTCCTCCAGCAGTCGGCCAAGTACACCGTGCCGATCGGCCTGCAGAAGTTCTTCGGCGAGAACACGACCGACTGGGGCGCCGTCATGGCCGCCTCGACCCTCATCACGCTGCCCGTGATCGTCTTCTTCGTCCTCGTGCAGCGCAACCTGTCCTCCGGCCTGACCGCCGGGTCGGTGAAGGGATGACCACCGTGCACCACGACGCGCTGCGCGCCGTCAACGGCGTCCTGCTCCCCGGTTTCACAGGGACGGACGCCCCCGCCTGGCTGCTCTCGGCCTGCGCGCAGGGGCTCGCCGGCGTCATCTACTTCGCGCAGAACACGCCCGACGTCGCCACGACCGCCCGGCTCTCGGCGCACCTCCACGAGGTCTCGCCCGACCTCCTGGTCGCGGTCGACGAGGAGGGCGGGGACGTGAGCCGGCTCGAGGCCGGCACGGGCTCGAGCATCCCGGGGGCCGCGGCCCTGGGGGTCGTCGACGACGAGGACCTGACCGAGCGCGTCGCGCTCGCCCTCGGGCGCCTGCTCGCCGCGACCGGCGTGGACCTCGACCTCGCGCCCGTGCTCGACGTCAACTCCCGCACCGAGAACCCCGTCGTGGGCGTCCGTGCGTTCGGCGCGACTCCCGAGCGCGTGGCGCGGCACGGGGCCGCGTTCACGCGCGGCCTCCACCGGGCCGGCGTCGGGGCCTGCGGCAAGCACTTCCCGGGCCACGGGGCGACCGACGTCGACTCCCACCTGTCGCTGCCCGTGGTCGACGACCCGCTCGCCACGATCCGCGAGCGCGACCTGCCGCCGTTCGTGCGGGCCTTCGAGCCCGACGTCGACCTCGACTCGATCATGACCGCGCACCTGCTGGTCCCCGCGATCGGTCCGCGCCCGGTGTCGCTCGAGCCGGCCGCGGCGGCCCTCGCCCGCGAGCTGGGCTTCGACGGCCCGATCATCACGGACGCGCTCGACATGGGTGCGGTCACGGGCGACGACGGGATCGGGGAGGTCGCGGTCCAGGCCGTCGAGGCCGGGGCCGACCTGCTGTGCCTCGGCACCACGGTCGGCCGCGACGACGAGGCCCTGTTCCGCCAGGCGCAGTCCGCGCTCCTCGCGGCCGTCGAGCAGGGCCGGGTCACGATCGAGCGCCTGCGTGAGTCCGGCGCCCGCACCGCCCGCATGCTGCGCCGGGTGCGCGACCGCCAGGTCGCCGCGGGCGTGACCTGCGGTCCCGCCGAGGCGACGGCCGCGCTCGAGGCGCTCGCCGCCGTCGGGCAGGAGGCGGCCGAGCGGGCCGTGCGCACCCACGGGCCGGCCGCGCACCTCGACCCGTCTGGCCCCGCGCCCGACGTCGTCGACCTGCGCCAGCGGTTCGACCACGCTGCCGGGCGCACCGCGCAGCACGTCCAGACCGCGCTCCTCGCACCCTTCCCCGACGCGAGGGTCCACGCCCTCAGCGACCCGGCGGGGTGGGAGACCGTGCTCGTCGAGGTCGCGACGAGCGTGGGCCGCCCTCTGGTCGCCATCACGCGCGAACCCGTCCCCGGCAGCGGCGAGGCGGCGACGCTCGACGTCCTGCGCGCCGCGCGCCCCGACCTCGTCGTGGTGCACACCGGCTTCCCCGACGCGGTCCCCGCCTGGTTCGACGACCGGACCACCGTGGTCGTGGCGTGCGGCACGGGGCGCGCCAACGCACGCGCCGCCGTCGGGCAGCTGACCGCCCTCACCTCGGAGGTGTCCCGATGATCGTCCTCGGCCTGTCCTCCGGCACCTCCGTCGACGCGATCGACGCCGCCGCCGCGGACTTCCACCTCGGCCCCGACGGGGTGCTGCGCATGCGGCCCCTCGGGCACACCGAGTACGAGTGGCCCGCCGCGCTGCGCGAACGCATCCTCAAGGCCTTGCCACCCGCCGCGGTCGACATGGGCGAGGTCACGCAGCTCGACACGCTCATCGGGCAGGAGTTCGGCAAGGCCGGGCGCCAGGCCGTCGACGACGTCGCGGGCGGTGACGTCGACCTCGTCGCGTCGCACGGGCAGACGCTCTACCACTGGGTCGTCGGAGCCCGCGCGCACGGCAGCCTCCAGCTCGGCAACGCCGCCTGGATCGCCGAGCGCACCCGGCGCCCCGTCATCAGCGACTTCCGCGTCGCCGACATCGCCGCGGGCGGCCAGGGAGCGCCCCTCGTGAGCGTGCTCGACGCGCTGTGGCTCGGCCGCGACCCGCAGTCGCCCGACGGCGCGCCCGCCGGGCTCAGCGCCGCGCTCAACATCGGCGGGATCGCGAACGTCACGCTCGTCGGCGAGGTCGAGGCGCCCGTGACCGGGTGGGACACCGGCCCCGGCAACTGCCTCGTCGACCTCGCCGCGCACGCCCTCACCGGCGAGCCCTTCGACCGCGACGGCGTCCTGGGCGCCGCCGGGACCGTGGACCAGGTCGCGCTGCGCGCCCTGCTCGACGACCCCTACTTCGCGGCCAGGGCCCCCAAGTCGACCGGTCGCGAGCTGTTCGACGCGACGTACGTGCCGCGCAAGCTCGCGTCGGTGCGTCCCGAGCTCACGGGGCCCGACCTCGTCGCGACCCTCACCGAGCTGACCGCGGTCACCGTCGTGGAGGGGCTGCTCGCCGTCGCCGGTGCACAGCAGGGTGCCGCCGACCAGCGCGTGCGCCGCGTCGTCGTCTCCGGAGGTGGCGCCCACAACCCGACGCTGATCGCCCGGCTGCGCACCCACCTGCCCGACGGCTGCGAGCTCCTCACGGCCGACCAGCTCGGCATGCCGATCGACGCCAAGGAGGCGTACCTGTTCGCGCTCCTGGGCTTCCTCTCGGCCCACGGCGTCGCCGGGACCGCTCAGGGCGCGCAGCGTCGTCGCTCGACCGGGGCCCGCCGCGCCGCGGTCCTCGGATCGCTCACCCCGCCCACCCCGCTCGTCTGGCCCGCGTCCTCCGGACCCATCCGCCGGCTCGTGCTGGCCAACACCCCGTTCGGGCTCGCCCCGATGCCGAAGGGAACGCACCGATGACCGACACCCGCCCCGCCACGGAGGCCGGACGCACGTCCGACGACGAGTGGCAGGAGGTGCTCCGGCTCGCGTCACCCACCGAGGAGCGCAACCCGCGCACGACCGACATCGACCTGCTGCCCACGGCCGAGGTCGTGCGCCGCATCACCGACGAGGACGCGGGCGTCGCCGACGCCGTGCGCGCCCAGGCCGACCGCATCACCGCGGCCGTCGACCTCGCCGTGGCCGCCCTGCGCGGCGGAGGCAAGGTCCACTACTTCGGGTCCGGCACGTCCGGCCGGCTGGGAGTCCTCGACGCGGTCGAGCTCCTGCCCACGTACGGGGTCGGGGCCGAGTGGTTCGAGGCGCACCTCGCGGGCGGCGCGGGCGCCATGATGCTCGCGGTCGAAGGGGCCGAGGACGACGTCGAGCTCGGCCGGCGCGACGCCGACCAGGTGCGTGCGGGCGACCTGGTCGTCGGTCTCGCCGCCAGCGGCCGCACGCCCTACGTGGGCGGAGCGCTCGACGTCGCCCGGGAGCGGGGCGCCGCGACCGTGCTCGTGAGCGCCAACCCGCAGGCGCGCCTCGCCGCACGCGTCGACGTCGCGATCCTGCTCGACACGGGCCCCGAGGTCGTCACGGGCTCGACCCGCATGAAGGCCGCCACGGCGCAGAAGCTCGTGCTCAACACCTTCTCGACCGCGACCATGATCCGGCTCGGCAAGACGTACTCGAACCTCATGATCGACGTGCGCCCCACCAACCAGAAGCTCCGGGCGCGCATCGTGCGCATGCTCGTCCAGGCCACGGGTCTGGGCACGGACGAGTGCGAGCAGGTCCTGCACCGCGCGGACGGCGAGATCCAGGTCGCGCTCGTCATGCTGCTCGCGGGGGTCGGGGTCGAGCGGGCGCGCGAGGCCCTGCGCGGGGCCGGAGCGCCCGGCGTGCGCCGCGCGCTCGAGGCGCTCGGGGCCTGAACGGCGCCGGTCAGCCGACGGGAGGGCGGGCCCCGAACACCGCGGTCCCCACGCGCACGACCGTCGCGCCCTCGGCGATCGCCGCCTCGAGGTCCCCGCTCATGCCCATCGACAGCTCGCGCGCCTCTCCCGTCCCCGGGGCGCCGCTCGCGAGCACCTCGTCACGGATCCGGCGCAGCCGCTCGAACCCTGCGCGCACGAGCGCCGTGTCGGGGGAGTTCGCGCCGATCGTCATGAAGCCCGTGAGGCGAAGACCCTCCAGGGCCGCGACCTGACGGGAGAGGTGCGCGGCGCCGTCGGGCCCGACGCCCGCCTTGGACTCCTCGCCCGACACGTTGACCTGGACCATGACGTCGAGCGTGCGGCCCTCGCGTGCGCAACGGCTCGCGAGCGCCTCGGCCAGCGCGAGCGAGTCGACCGACTCGACGCCCGAGGCCGTGGCCAGGACCTGGTTGACCTTGTTGCGCTGCAGGTGCCCGATCATGTGGACCCGGACGCTGCCGTCGGCGACCAGGTCGGCGAGGTCGGGGGCCTTGGCGACGAGCTCCTGGACGCGGTTCTCGCCGATCAGGGTCGCACCCGCGGCGACGACCTCACGGACCGCCGCGGCGTCCTGCGTCTTGGTCGCGACGAGCAGGTGCACGTCCGCCGGCGCGCGCCCCGCGGCGAGGGCTGCGGCGTCGATCCGGGCACGGACCGCGGCGTACCGGTCGGCGATGGTGCGGGGTGGGTCGAGGGGGGTGTCGTGGGGGGAGGGCACCGCAGCAGTCTAGTTTCGGGGCCCGTCGCCCGGGTGGGGGCGTCCGCTGCCCGACGTCGCAGCGCACCACGGGTGGGCGCCGCGCCTGCGGGGCTGGGCCGCGAGGTCGGCCGTGGGGGAGAATCAGGGCATGAACGCGATCCTGAACGTCATCTGGCTGATCTTCGCGGGCCTGTGGCTCGCGCTCGGGTACGTCGCCGCAGGGATCGTCTGCTGCGTCCTCATCGTGACCATCCCGTTCGGGATCGCGAGCTTCCGCATCGCGGGCTACGCGCTGTGGCCGTTCGGGCGCACGGTCGTCGACAAGCCCACGGCCGGGGCGTTCTCCACGATCGGCAACGTGATCTGGGTGATCGTCGCGGGGATCTGGCTCGCGATCGGGCACGTCGTGACCTCGATCCCGCTGTTCGTCTCGATCATCGGCATCCCGCTGGGCATCGCCAACCTCAAGATGGTCCCTGTCTCGCTGCTGCCCCTCGGCAAGCAGATCGTGCCGACGAACGCGCGCCTCGGCGCCTGACGCGCCAGGATCGGGTGGGGCCCGGGGAGTCCGGGCGGCCGCGGAGCACGGAGCAGCCGTGGGTGGCCGATGGCGACCACGGCCGCCGAGCCCCGGTCCGGCGACGACGGGAGCGAGACATGGGCGACGCTCGACAGGGCCAGGTGCCGTACCTGGGACGAGCCCTGCGACGCACGTGGTGGCGCGCGCTCGACTACGCGTGCGTGCTCCGCTGGCAGGTGGCCGGTCTGCTGTCCCGCACGGGGCCCGACGAGCTGCGCCGACCGGGCCACCCGGTCGGCCCGCCCGTGGTGCTCGTCCCCGGGGTCTACGAGTCCTGGCGGTTCCTCCTGCCGCTCGCCACGCTGCTCCACGACCACGGGGTCGCGGTCCACGTGCTCCCGGACCTGCGCGACAACCGTCGACCGGTCGCCGACGGAGCAGCCCTCCTGGGCCGCTACCTCCGGGAACAGGACCTGCACGACGTGGTCGTCGTCGCGCACAGCAAGGGCGGGCTCATCGGCAAGCTCGCCATGGTGCGCGAGGACCCCGGCGCCCGCATCGACGCGATGATCGCGATCAACACGCCGTTCGCCGGCTCCGCCTACGCGCGCTGGTTCCTCGCCCCCGCGGTCCGCGCGTTCGTCCCGAACGACGCCACGATCGTCGCGCTGTCCGCCGAGCGGGCCGTCAACGAACGCATCACGTCGGTGCACAGCCGGTGGGACCCGCACATCCCCGGCGGCAGCGCCCTCGACGGTGCGCAGGACGTCGTGCTCGACACCCCGGGGCACTTCCGGCCCCTCGCCGACCCGAGGCTGCACGCGCTCCTGGTCGAACGCCTCGTCGGCACGCCCCCGCAGCGGACGCCGCCGACGGGGTGACCGGTCAACCCCGAGGAAGCTGCAGCACGCGCGTCAGACCGGGGGAGCCGGGGTCGTCGACGATCTCGATCCCGTCGAGCCAGGAGCCGATCACGTGCGCGAGCTCGCCCGGGTGGCTGAAGTTGATCGCGTGCGCCGCGCCCTCGATGAGGGCGACCGTGGTCAGGTCCCCCGCGAGACGGCCCACCTCCCGGACCCGTGCGGGCGGCGGCATGAGCGGGTCCCTGCTCCCGACGACGGCGAGCGTCGGCACCGTCGAGGTGATGATGCGCTCCAAGGACGGGAAGCGGGTCAGCTCGCTGAACAGGTTGAACGTGTTGACGGGCCCGAACCGCAGGTAGTCCGGGACCGCGAGCCGTGCCATCCGGGGGCTCTCGCGCGGACCGTCGAGCGCGAGCTGGCCGATGGCGCGCGCGAGCCCCTGGTTGTGACGGCCCCCGGCAGGGGACACGAGCACCATGCGGTCCACCCGGTCCGGCGCGCTGTGCGCCACCTCGAGGCTGACCGGGCAGCCCATCGAGTTGCCGACCAGCACGACCCTCTCGAGCCCCAGGGCGTCGAGGATGCGGATCAGGGCGTGCGCGAGCCCAGGGATGGCGAGGGTGCGGTCCCACCGTTCGCTCCGGCCGTGCCCCGGCAGGTCGGGGACGAGGTTCGTGGCCCGTGCGGCCAGGACCTCGGCCGTCGGCAGGAGGGACGAGCCGGAGATCCCGAAGCCGTGCACGTGGACGATCGGCAGGGCGTCGGGGACCTCGGGACTGCGCCGGTAGAACACGCGGTGCCCGTCGATCTCCGCCGTGTCCTCGGTCCATCCGGCGGTGTTCGCGGCCATGAGCCGATCGTGGCAGAGCGGTGGGGCGCAGGCCACCGGTGCCGCGAGATGCTGCTCGTCGTCTCCTCGGGGAGGGGTGGGGCGGCGACGAGCAGCATCCGGGCGGGGTCGCGGGGTCGCGGGGTCGCGGGGTCGCGGGGTCGCTGGCGAGGCTTGGGCGTCCTGTGCGGCTGCCGAGCACGAGGTTGTGGTCGTTCTGAAGCCCAGAACGACCACAACCTCGTGCTCGGCGAGACAGTGCCCCCTCCCGACCCGTCGAGCCTCGCGGTCAGCGGGCCGTGAAGAAGGTCGGCTCGCCCCACCCGGTGGTCGCGGTCCAGAGCCCCGGGGCTCCGGCGGGCACCGCGACACACACGTTGCCCTCGGCGACACCACCTGCGTAGAGCTCCCCGACCTCGTCGAGGTCGCCCGGGATGACACCGCAGTAGTCCTCGTAGGTGACCGAGTCGTCGCCGACGAACTTGACCGTGATGTCGAGCCACGGAGTTCCCGAGGTCGCACCCTGGTAGGTCGCCGTCACGGGGACGATCCAGAACTCGAGCCCGGCCTCGGGCGGAGAGTTGAACTGGTTCTCGGCGCTGATCTCCCCCCAGGCCTCGCGCGGGGTGCCGAGGACGAGGGACCAGTCCTCGTTCCCGACCGTGGTCCCGACGGGGTGCGGGTTGGCGCGCGTACCTGCCTCGGCAGCGGGCGATTCCGGCGGGGTGGCGGGTTCGACGGGAGCGGCACCGGTGTCCGGCGTGGTCGTCGAGGGTGGCTGGATGGCGGTCTCGCTGGACGCGGTCAGGTCGTCTGAGCTCAGACTGCAGCCGGTCAGCCCGGCGGCGAGACCGAGGGCCGCAGCGGTCAGAGCAAGGCGGCGGCATCTCGTTGTCGTGGACCTGGCCGAGGGGCGGCCCGGCAGGGGCGCGGGTGGGGTGGAGCGATCGACGGTGTTCATGGGATGTCCTTCGTGGAGGCCCGACGGCGTTCATGCCGTCGAGCGGTTCTTACCTGGCCGGGCGGCTGCCGGTCAGAAGCGCGGGAGGCGCCACAAGTGGTCGCTCGTGCGACCGTCGACAGCTGTAGAGAGCGTGCGGCGCCCGTGGTGATCGGTCCGGGCGACGACGTCGGCCTGGTGGTGGTTGCGTTCGTCGAAGGTCCGGAAGCGTTCGCCGGACCTGATACGTCGGTGGACTGCGACGACGCTCGTGGCTGTCGTCGGACCCGTGGTCGTCACCGAGTGGAGGACGGCGACGAGGTGCTCGACCTGCGGTCCCACGGCGCACACGCCGTCACCGTCGGGGTCGAGCGGCATGGTGCGGATCGCACGAATGAACGGCATGCGCGGTCAGAAGCGAGGGAGGTTCAGGAGATTGTTGGTCTCCCGGCCGTCGGCGACGGTGGCGATGTAGCGGGTCCCCGCCGTCGAGATCTTGGCGACGACGTCGGCCTGTGTCTGCTGGGGGCTGTGGGACCGGAACGTGTGTCCCTCGGTGATCCATGCGTGGACCTGTTCACGCGTGGTCGTCGTGAGGGGGCCGGCAGATGTCGTGGACCACCCGACGTGGGTGATGTGCTGGTTCGAGGTGCCAGGGTCGGCGACGTAGACGGAGCGGATGTAGTTCATGGTCGTTCCTCTCGTGGTTGGCGGTGATCGAATGAGAGGAGCGTGGCCGAGTTGAGGGCGCATCGGCCACGACCGGCGTGATAAGGCTGCTTATCAAAGGACGCCGGTCGAAAGGAGAGATCCGCGCTACTGTCCTTCCAGCGAGCTCGCCCGACGAGCTCGCTCACCTACCGGTCCTGACGAAGGGAGCTGCTGTGCCGTCGGTCCTCGACTCGCTCACGCTGTCGCTGCCGGACATCGCCGAGCTGGCGCACGTGCAGCGCCCCGTGGTCTCCATGTGGCGCCGGCGGTACGCGACGGCGGTCTCGCCGTTCCCGGAGGCGGTCGCTACCCGTCGTGACCAGCAGCGGTTCCGGGCCTCCGAGGTGACGGCGTGGATCGAGCGCAGCGGACTCGGCCGAAACCCCTCGTTCGCGGCCGACGTCGCGATGAGGGCCGCGCTGGACGAGGTCCCCGGTCTTGACGCGGACGTGGCGCTCGACGGCCTCACGTCGCTGCTCTACCTCAAGGCGCAGACGGGTGAGCTCCTCGGTGCGCTCGGTCGTGCAGAGGTGCTCGACCTCGCCGACGAGGTGGACCCCGACGACCACCTGGCCTACTCGGAGATCGAGGCGCTGGGCGACCGGCTGGGCGACCTGTGCGAGCTGGCCGACACGGCGGCCGACGCCGCCTACACACCGGCGGGCGCGCTCGAGGCCGTCCTGCTCGACCGGCACCGGGCCGGACGCAGGACGCTCACCGAGTCGGCAGCATCCGAGGGAGCCCTCGACGTCGTGGGCAGGATCGTCCTGGCGCTCACGTCCGGGCGCGGGCCGCTCACGCTCGCCAACCCGCATGCCGACTGCGGCGACCTGCTGGTGGCAGCAGTCCGGGCAGGGAGCGACGCGAACGGCGATCACGACGCCCCGGCCTGCGCCGTGCCCGACGTTCGCACGGATCCCGCGACCCGGCTCGCGCGCAGGCGCCTGGGTGTCCTCGGCGTCCGTGTGCTGGACCTCGACGCCGACGACGCCGTGGGCCACGCCGTCTCGCCCGGCGCGACGATCGTGGCACAGCTCCCTCCCGTCGGCAGCACCCCGTGGTCCGACGACGACGTCCTGCGCGCGGTCGAGACCCTCGCCGTGCAGCGCGAGCCCGGCCGGTTCGCCGTCGTGCTGGGGCCCGCGAGCGCGCTCGTGGGAGCGGTCGACGGCGAGGCGGAGAAGCTCCGGTCCAGCCTGCTGCGCAACGACCAGGTGCGGAGCGTCGTCGAGCTCCCTGCGGGGCTCCTCCCCGGGCGTTCGCGCGAGCGCCTCGCGATCTGGGTCCTGGGCGACCCGCCCGCCGACGTCGGGCTCGCCGAGCAGTGGACGACCGTCTCGGACCTCGCGGGCGAGCGCGTCACCGGGGGAGCGCTCGACGAGGGCGTGATCGACGACCTCGTGACCGACGTCGTCGCCGCTCAAGGGACTCGCAGGGACGTCCAGGGGCACGCCTTCCGCTTCACGCGTTTCGCCTACACGTCCTCGCTCGTCGCCTCACGGAGCGACCTCTCGGTGGACTTCCGTCGGCTCCGGGTGGGCCGGCGCGACGACGGCGGTCGTGCGGCCGTGCGTGCGCACGAGCTCGCCACGGGGCTCGGGCTCGCGGGGGCCGAGTCCGTCGTCCCCGGCCCGGGGCGAGACCCGCGCCGCGAGACGCTCCGGTCGGTCGAGGCTCGCGGTGGCGTGCGGAGGATCTCCGGGAACCGGCTGGACCCGCGTGCCGTCGGTGCGGTCGGCGAGGTGCCGGTCGTCGGTCCTGCCGAGCTGACCGGTGACGTGATCCTCGGCGAGCGGCTCATGGACCGGCTCACGTTCTCGGCGCTCCCCGCCGCCCGGTACACCGAGCCTGGCGACGTGATCTTCTGCACCGCGCCCTACCCGGCCGCGGTGGTCGACCACGTCGGACTGTCCGTGGTGGAGTTCCCGGCGCAGGTGCTGCGCATCGACCGGGCTCGAGCCCCTGGTCTCGTCCCGCACGTCCTCGCCGCGGACATCTCGTCCCAGCGTGCGACCGCCAAGCGGTGGCGCACGTGGGAGGTGCGCGAGGTCCCCGAGGACCAGGTGAGCGCTCTCGAAGAGCTGCTCGCCGCCGTCGGGCAGCGCGAAACCCTGGTGCTCGACGAGGCCCGACGCCTCGCCGAGCTCCGCACGACCCTGACCCGGGGCGTCGCCGACGCCCTCATCCAGCTCCGAACGGTGGACAATGCCTGACGACGCCCCGACCCTGTTCGACGTCCCCACGACCCCGAAGAAAGCAGGACCAGTGCCTCCCCGCACCAAGGCAGCAGCCACGAGCAAGGCGGCTCCCTCAGCTCCTTCGTCAATGAAGGAGCTCAAGGACACGCTGTGGAAGGCCGCGGACAAGCTCCGTGGCTCCATGGACGCCTCGCAGTACAAGGACGTGATCCTGGGGCTCGTGTTCCTCAAGTACGTCTCGGACGCGTTCGAGGAGCGTCGCGGCGAGATCCTCGCGGAGCTCGCCGCCGACGGCCTGAGCGAGGAGCAGAGCCAGCAGTTCCTCGAGGACATCGACGAGTACACGAGCCGCGGGGTCTTCTGGATCCCTCTCCAAGCGCGCTGGGGCTACCTCGCGGAGAACGCGAAGGGCCGGCCGGCGGCCATGGGCGAGCCGTTCGCACCGATCGGGCAGCTGATCGACGACGCCATGGACCACATCATGGGGTCCAACCCGTCGCTCGCGGCCACGCTGCCGCGCATCTTCAACCGTGACAACGTGGACCAGCGACGCCTGGGCGAGCTGCTCGACCTGTTCAACTCGACGCGCTTCACGGGCGAGGGCGCGTCCAAGGCGCGCGACCTGCTGGGCGAGGTGTACGAGTACTTCCTGGAGAAGTTCGCGCGTGCCGAGGGCAAGCGCGGCGGCGAATTCTACACGCCCGCCGGCGTGGTGCGGGTCCTCGTGGAGGTTCTCGAGCCGTACAGCGGGCGCGTGTACGACCCGGCGTGCGGGTCGGGCGGCATGTTCGTGCAGGCCGAGAAGTTCATCGAGAAGCACGGCGGCAGCCCGCAGGAGATCTCGGTCTACGGCCAGGAGCTCAACGAGCGCACGTGGCGCCTCGCGAAGATGAACCTCGCGATCCACGGCCTCACGGGCAACCTGGGGCCCCGCTGGGGGGACACGTTCGCGCGCGACCAGCACGCGGACACCCAGATGGACTACGTCATGTCCAACCCGCCGTTCAACATCAAAGACTGGTCGCGTTCGGAGTCGGACCCGCGCTGGCGCTTCGGGGTGCCGCCCGTGGGCAATGCGAACTACGCGTGGATCCAGCACATCCTCTCCAAGCTGACGTCCACCGGGTCTGCGGCCGTGGTCATGGCCAACGGGTCCATGTCGTCCAACTCGGGCGGCGAGGGCGAGATCCGCGCGCAGATCGTCGAGGCCGACCTCGTGAGCTGCATGGTCGCGCTGCCGACCCAGCTCTTCCGCTCGACGGGCATCCCCGTGTGCGTCTGGTTCTTCGCCAAGGACAAGACGGCGGGCGCTCGCGGTTCTGTGGATCGCACCGGGCAGGTGCTGTTCATCGACGCCCGCAACCTCGGGTACATGGTCGACCGCGCCGAGCGCGCGCTGTCCGACGAGGACATCGCCAAGATCGCGGGAACCTACCACGCGTGGCGCGGCACACCCTCGGCGGTTACCGCGGGAGCGGTGTACGACGACGAGCTGGGCTTCTCGAAGTCCGTCACCCTCGCGGAGATCAAGGACGCGGGATACGCGCTCACGCCCGGACGCTACGTCGGTGCCGCCGAGGTCGAGGATGACGGCGAGCCCATCGAGGACAAGATCGCGCGGCTGACTTCTGAGCTCTTTGCTCAGTTCGAGGAGTCGGCACGGCTCGAGGCCGTAGTGCGGGAGCAGCTGGGGAGGATCGGTGGCTGAGGTTGCATTCGACGAACTGTTCTCGATTCCGCTCAGGAATGGTGTGAGTTATTCTTCGGCGCGGCGCGGGTCGGGTGTTCCCATGGTGAACATGAAGGAGATATTCGCGCTCGATCGAATTGGCGAGGGCGATTTTGAGTTAGCTCCACTTAATGACCGCGAGATGGAGACCTGTCTTCTGGTTGAAGGGGATTTGCTTTTTGCTCGCCAGTCCCTGACATTCGAAGGTGCCGGAAAGTGCTCCCTTGTTCTAGGTTCATCGCATGATCGAACCTGGGAGAGTCATCTGATTCGAGTTCGTCTGGACGAGGAGCGCGCGTTATCGTCGTACTACTTCTACTACTTCCGATCTCCCGCAGGGCGTCGTAATATGGAGAGCATTGTTAACCAAGTGGCGGCTGCAGGCATACGCGGGTCGGATCTCGCTCGACTGATTGTGCCGTTGCCGAGTCTTGAGGTTCAGCACGGAGTTGCCGAGGTGCTGGGTGCGCTCGACGACAAGGTCGCGGCCAACGCCAAGCTTGCTTCCACAGCCGAGGCCCTTGCGCAGGCAATCTATCGCGAGGCGACGCGTGGTGTGGAGATGGTTCCAATGAGTTCGCGTTTGATGCCAGTGCTGGGAGGGACCCCTGCGCGTTCGATGATTGAATTCTGGGACGGTGACAATCTCTGGATATCTGCGCGTGACGTCACGGGTGCAGGGCAGTCGGTGATTCTTGACACTGAGGAGAAGATCACAGATCTCGCGATCGCTTCGACCAAAGCGAAGCCGCTGCCTGCCGGTTCGGTCATTCTGACGGCCCGCGGCACCGTCGGTGCGGTCGCGCGGCTGGCGGAGTCGGCGTCCTTCAACCAGTCGTGCTACGGGTTCGTGCCTGGGGCGTTGCCTGCTTCGGTCTTGTACTTTGCCATTCGGGCGGCAACTGACCACGCGAAGGCGCTAGCGCATGGTTCAGTTTTCGACACCATCACGATGAAGACGTTTGATCACCTGTCCGTCCCGGGGCTCGACGCTGACTCGCTCGACGTTCTTGAGGGTGCGATCCGGGGGCTACTCGACATCGTCGACGCCTCTCAGAAGGAGAACCGCACCCTCGCCGCCACCCGCGACACCCTCCTCCCGCAGCTCATGTCCGGCAAGCTCCGGGTCAGGGATGCCGAGCGCATCGTTTCCGAGGTCGCCTGACCGCGGTTCGCGACGCCGCCGCGATCCTGCGTGATCGAGATGCGGCTAAGGGGGGTCGTAGCGCCTGATCAGCCCCCGTTGGCCGCATCTCGATCACCGCTCATCTCGACCGACCCTCCCGGGGCGGCGATCCCTTCGCCGCCCGATCTCCCCTGCACGCAGCACCCTTCACCCGACAGCAGGAAGTCATGAACCATCACGCCGGCGTCACTGACGCGGCGCGCGAGGCGACTACCGCACCCGCCGAGCCCGGCCTCCGAACGGGACCGGCGCCGTCGGGCCGGAAGCGCTGGCTGCTGCTGGTCGGCGCCCTCCTGGTCGGCGCCCTCGGACTCCTCGGAGGACCCGCTGTGGCGGTCGCCCTGCTCTCGAGCCTCGTCTGGTTCGTGGTGAGCGCTGTCCTCTTCGGCCGACACCTCGACTACCGTCGCCCACGCCGGCCGCATCGCACGGTCGCGAGGCGGGGGCGCGTCCGGCGCGAGCCTCCGCGGCAGATCCCGCTGCTCTCGCGGGTGTGCGTGATCTGTGGCCGGCCGCTGACCAACGGCGAGAGCATGCGAGCCCGGGTCGGCTCGACGTGCATCAAGCGCTACGGCCCGCGCTACGCCCACCAGGCGAACCCGGACCACGGCGTCTGGGTCGCCGAGATGATTCGTGCGCGGGCCGATCAAGCGGAACGCCAGGCTCGTCTCAACGTCGAGTTCGACCGCGCGACCGCCGCGTACCCGGGGCTCGTCGCGGCCTGGGAGGCCGAGAGAGCATCGGAGACCGGGCGCCTCCGACGGGATGCCCGCCGGCGAGCAGCTCCGATGCTCGTCTCCTCGATCGCGGCGTGTCTCGCCTCCGTCGTGGTCGCGGGATTCTTCGGATAGTCCACCCGGCCGACCCTGTCCGACGGTGACGGAGGCGACTAATATCGGGCCCGCGCACAAGACGATCGAAGCGTAGAAGGAGCGGAACGCGGTGCGGAGAACAGCTGGGCTCGTCGTCTTGTCATTCCTGGGACTCCTGACGACGGGCTGCGCCGCCTACGCGCCGGGCGGAACCGGGTCCCATGGAATCTGGGCCAACGACATCGACGACTTCGGAAACTACGAAGAGCCTGCGATCTACGTACCAGAAGAGGGTGTCCCGGAAGAGTACGACCTGGAATACCAGTGGGAACAGATGGCGCCCGAACAGCCGGCAGCCTGGTCGTGCTATCTCTCGATCACCTTCAACGAGGACTGGCACGACGACGTCGAGTGCAGCAACGGAATCGACTTCGACAGGCCGTACCTGCGTGAGTGGGACGGCTTCGTGACCGAGGACGAGCTCATGCAGTCCGCCCTGGAGTACGAGAACGCGCTCAACGGGGGCTGAACATGTCTGCGGTGAGCGCCTCCGACCGGACCTGCTACGTGCAGTAGTGCGGGCTCTCTCCGCAGACGACTCCCTGAGCGATATTCGCGAAGAACGCAACGAGGGCGACGACGCCGAGGATCATCGCGACGATCGCGCACAGGAGGAGGATCGCGCCCACCACGATCAGCACGATCGAAACCGTGCTCAGCTTCCGGGGGCTTGGCGACGGCGCGGTCTGGACGGCCTGTGAGTGCTGGGTCCACTGCTGCCCGTCGAACCAGCGCACCAGCCGCGGGTCGTACGGGTCGGGGTACCAGCCGGGCTGGTGGGTCACGGTGTTCTCCTCGGCTGTGGTGGTGTCTTCCGTGCTCAGGTGCTCGGCGTCGACGGCTGGGATGCGGCTCGCCGGGCACCGCCGACTATCACCTGCAGACGCTACCGGCGATCGCGATCTATCTGATCATCCCCTTATCGCGGCACTCGTCGCGTCCCACCCCTGCGCCGCAGAGACTGAGCACGGGGTCGATCCCCTGAACCCCGTTCCACCGTGATCCCAGGAGAAACCATGACTGACCAGCCCACCCCGCCCGTCCCGGACAGCGGCGAACTCGCTGCCGACGTTCCGCCGCCCCCGTCGCCAACCGACGCCCAGGTCTGGGCGGCGTCGACGGGAGAGGGGAGCCCCGCCGTCGGGCCGGGAAAGCGACCCACATGGGTGCTGCCCGTCGTGACGGGAGTGATCGGACTCGTCGTCGGTGCCGGCGGCATGGCCGCGATCGGCGCGGGGCAGGCTGCGGCAGCGAGGACGGCTCAGAGCGCGGTGCTCACGGACGCTGTCGAGACCTGCGACCTCGCAGGCGATCCGTGGTTCGTCGTGGCCGACGAAGGATCCACCCTGACGTTCGACAACAAGGGGGAGGACCAGCTCACCGGCGGCGCGCTCGAGGATCTCGTTTGTGTGCTCGACGCGCTCGAGGCGCCGTCCAGCGTGCTCTCCCACATGGGGCAGACGACGTCCATGGACGGGCGCCAGGAGGAGAGCTGGGACGGCATCACGGTCGCCTGGTCATATCACCCGGACCGGGGGATGGACGGGGTCGTGACGGTGGAGGGGGCGGAGTGATGAGCGACCGGACGAGCAGGAGCAGGTCCACGAGCGCGACCACGAGCAAGGCCCAGCGCAAGGCGGACGCCGAGCGGGCAGAGCGCGAGGAGATGTTCTCCTTCGCCTCCGAGATCCTGGGTATGGCGGCGCCGCTGCCACGGAAGTTGGCCGGCAGTGAGGGCGTCGAGCCGGCGACAGCTACCCGAAGGCCGGCCGCGCGGGGCACACGCCGATAACCCCCATATCACTTCACCCACCGCGCCCCGCCACGAGACCACCAAGAATGAGTCATGGCGCCGATAGGCTCCGGACCAGCACCGCAGCACCGCAGCACCCCAGCACCCCAGCACCCCAGCACCCCAGCACCCCAGCACCGCAGCACCGCAGCACCGCAGCACCGCAGCGCAGCAGTCGCCGCACCGACATCACGGAGGATCCATGAAGCTCACCGAGGACGCCTGGGAACACCTGGCCCTCGACGACCTGGGCGAGCTCTTCTGGACCGTGAAGCACGGCAAGGAGATCGCGCCCGGGGCGAGCGCCGTCGTCGGGCCGGACGGGCACCCCGTCCCCGAGCGTGAGTCGTGGGACGAGCTCCTCATCCCCACCCGCCTGCGCACCGCGCTGCGCGCTCTCAACCCGGACGTGCCGCGCGAGTACCTCGACCAGGCGCTCGCCGCGATCGTCGCCCCGACGTCGAACGACGCGATCGCCGAGAACAAGCGCGTCCACGACTTCCTGACCGACGGGTTCCGTGGCATCAGCTACATCGACGTCGAGGGCATCGAGCAGAACCCGACCATCCGCCTCGTGAGCAGCGAGCCGTCGGAGAACGACTGGCTCGCGGCGAACCAGGTCACGGTCGTGCGCGGCGACGTCGAACGGCGCTTCGACGTGGTCCTGTACCTCAACGGGATGCCCGTCAGCGTGATCGAGCTCAAGAACGCGGGCACCAGGGCAGCCGACCTCGCCGCGGCCCACGCCCAGGTCGCGACCTACGTCCGTGAGCTGCCGCTGGTCTTCCGCTTCGTCGTGCTGACCGTCCTCTCCGACGGCATCACTGCGCGCTACGGCACGCCCTTCACGCCGTTCAACCACTTCTCGCCGTGGAACGTCGACGACGACGGCCGCCCCGTCGGGCCGTCCGGCCGCCCGGACGGCGTGCAGGGGCCCGACGGCGACACGCCCGCCGAGGACGAGCCCGTCACCGCGCTGCGGCTCGCCCTCTACGGGTTGTTCGACCAGCTCCGCTTCCTCCAGCTGCTGCACGGATATGTCGCGTTCGACGAGGGGAGCGAAGGGCTCAGCAAGCGTGTCGCCAAGCCTCACCAGTACTTCGCGGTCTCCAAGGCGATCGAGAAGACCATCACCGCGGTCGCGTCCGACGGCAAGGCGGGCGTCGTCTGGCACACCCAGGGCTCGGGCAAGTCCATGGAGATGGAGCTCTACACCAACCAGGTCATGCGGCACCCTCGGCTGCGTAACCCCACGGTCGTCGTCGTGACCGACCGCACCGAGCTCGACGGCCAGCTCTACGAGACCTTCCGGCGCAGCCAGCTGCTGCCCGAGGAGCCCCGCCAGATCCGCCGTCGCGAGGAGCTGCGGACCGAGCTCGCCGGCCGGGTGACCGGCGGCATCTACTTCACGACACTGCAGAAGTTCGGGCTCTCGCCCGCCGAGAAGCAGGCAGGCACCAAGCACCCTCTGCTGTCCGACCGGCGCAACATCGTCGTCGTCGTCGACGAGGCCCACCGCAGCCACTACGACGACCTCGACGGCTACGCCTGGCACCTCAAGAGCGCCCTCCCGCACGCCACGCTCATCGCGTTCACCGGGACACCCATCAGCACCGCCGAACGTGACACGCGTGCGGTGTTCGGCGAGGACATCGACGTCTACGACCTCTCCCGCGCCGTGCACGACGGCGCCACGGTCCCCGTGTACTTCGACTCCCGTCTCGTGAAGGTCGACTTCGTCGACGGTGCCGACGAGTCGACGATCGACGCGGCCGCCGACGAGATGACCACGGGGCTCGACGACGCCGAGCGCCGCCGCATCGAGTCGAGCGTCGCAGTCGTCAACGCGATCTACGGTGCCCCGGCCCGCCTGGAGGCGCTCGCGGCCGACCTCGTCGCGCACTGGGAAGGGCGCCGGGCCGCGATGTTCGAGTCGCTCGGCCGCGCCGGGCACGAACGCACCCCGGGCAAGGCGCTGGTCGTCGGCGCGACCCGCGAGATCTGTGCACGGCTCTACAGCGAGATCGTCACCCTGCGCCCCGACTGGCACTCCGACGACCTGGCCACCGGAAAGATCAAGGTCGTCTACTCGGGGACGCCGTCGGACCCCGCGCCCATCCGCGATCACGTGCGGCGCGACAGCGAGAACGCGGCCATCAAGCAGCGGCTCAAGGACCCCGACGACGAGCTCGAGATCGTGATCGTCAAGGACATGATGCTCACGGGCTTCGACTCCCCGCCCCTGCACACCCTCTACCTCGACCGGCCCATCAAGGGCGCGCTGCTCATGCAGACGCTCGCCCGCGTCAACCGGACGTTCCGCGGCAAGACCGCAGGCCTGCTGGTCGCCTACGCCCCCGTGGCGGAGAACCTCGCCGCCGCGCTGCGCGAGTACTCGCCCCAGGACCAGAAGACCCGACCCCTCGGACGCCAGGTCGAGGAAGCCGTCGCGCTGGCCGAGCTGCTCGTGACCCAGGTGCGTGCGACGCTCTCCGGGTTCGACTGGCGCGCACGGCTCGCCGTGGACGACAAGCGCGCGTACGTCCTGGCCGTCCACGCGACCGTGAACCACCTGCGCGACCCGGGCACGGTCGGCAACCGGCCGCAGGACGTCGAGGACGGCAGCGACACGCTCGGCGCGACCTTCCGCCGTCAGGCGGGTCAGCTGCACAGGGCCTGGGCCCTCGCCGGGGGAGCGGACCACCTCACCGACATCGCCGACGACGTGCGGTTCTTCGAGGAGGTGCGCGTCTGGATGGGGAAGTTCGACGCCGAGGACCGCCAGGCGCGGGGTGAGGCGATCCCCGACGACGTCCAGCGCATGCTGAACCAGCTCGTCGCCGAGAGCGTCGACTCGGGCGAGGTGCTCGACATCTACCAGGCGGCAGGCATGGAGTCGCCGCGCATCGACGAGATCGACACGTCCTTCCTCGCGACGGCGACGCACGCCGAGAACCCGCACCTCGCGATCGAGGCGCTTCGCAAGGTGATCCAGGAGGAGTCGCGCGCCGCGACCCGCAACAACCTGGTGCGCCAGCGCGCGTTCTCCGACCGGCTCAACGAGCTCATGACGCGGTACACCAACTCCAACCTCACGTCCGCCGAGGTGATCGCAGCACTCATCGAGATGGCGCACGAGGTCTCGGCCGAAGGTGACCGCGGTGCCCGGTTCTCGCCGCCCCTCACGAGCGACGAGCTCGCGTTCTACGATGCGGTCCGGGCCAACGAGTCGGCCGTCGAGGTCCAGGGGGACGGGGTCCTCGCCGACATCGCCCGCGAGCTCCTCACGGTCCTGCGGCGCGACGTGCGCACCGACTGGACCGTGCGCGAGGACGTGCGCGCCAAGCTGCGCTCCTCGATCAAGCGGCTCCTCGTCAAGCACGGCTACCCGCCGGACAAGCAGCCCGGAGCGATCAAGCTCGTCATGGAACAGATGGAGTCGATGGCCCCGCGCTACGCGGAGCGCGAGGAGGGGGCGGCGTGATCGAGCTCGTGTCGGAGAAGGTCTGGGAGTCCTTGCGGGACGTTACGTGGCCGACGCCGGTGCGGGCCGCGATCGCCTACGTGGGACGTGAGGCTCCAGACCTGCTGCCTCTGGGCGCGGGGGACACGCTGGTGTTCGACGGGTCCGACGAGTCGCTCTCCGGTGGCACCACGAACCCCGCTGCGCTCCAGGTGCTGTTCGACCGTGGCGTGGTCCTGGTGTCGGTCGCCCGGCTGCACGCCAAGGTGATCGTCGGCGGGTCCGAGGAGACCGGTGAGCGCAAGACCCTCGTCGGATCGGCCAACGCCTCCGAGCGCTCGCGCACGTCGCTGCGTGAGGCGGCGCTCCTGACCGACGACGTCGAGGTCGCCGCACAGGCGGACCTTCAGATCGACGAGTGGTCCGGGGATCCGGAAGCGGAGTGGGTGGACCAGGAGTGGATCGAGCGCGCGACGACGATCTACAGGCCGCGCAGCGTCCCACTGCCTCCGCGTCGGGCCGGGCTCCCGCGTGAGTCGCACCGGCGTCTGTGGATTGCGCCATGGACGCCTGACGACTCCCCCGCGTCACCGGCCGAGGAGGCGGCGATCGAGCACTTCGCGTCGCGCTTCACCGACCTGAGCGTCGAGAGCTATCGGTTGAGCGAAGGGGAGATCTTCGTGCGGCCCGGCGACGAGCTGCTGCTCTTCGCGGTCAAGGACGGACAGGGGGAGCCGCACGGAAACCGCCGGTCATGGCCGGTCTCCCGAGTGGTGCGGATTGTGAACGAGGTGGGCGATCCCACTCACGCGGCGATCTGTGTCGGCCCCTTCGAAGGCCCCTCGATGACGTACTCCGAGGTCCGCAGACTGGTGCACGCCGAGGGTGAGGAGTTCTATGCTTCGGGGCCACTGACGACTCGTGCGGCCGCGACCGTGCGGCGAGCCCTCGCGGAGACCGAGGGGCGCGCAGCCGAGGTGGAGGTCGACGCCCTTCGGGAGCGACCGATCGGTTGTCCTCGATGCGAGACGAGACTGCGCGTCGTCCTTCGAGGACTGCCGGCAGGTCCTCCGGATCCCGACGTCTACGTGTTGGGTGGTTGCGTGATCGGGTCGGGCCCGATGCCCACGCACGTCTGCCCAGCGTGCGGCTGGGAAGGTCGGCGCCGCGACTGGGGTCCAGAGCAGGTGCGCCAGGTCGAGTCGCTCGGCGACCTGTTCGCTGTGCTCGGAGCGACCGACCTGGCGTCGGCGACGGACGCGATCATCGACGAGCTCGACCACGACCCGGTCGGTCTCGACCTGCACAAGGACGCCGACGGGAACGAGATGGGGGTCGAGGCGATTCTCGGTACGACGGGCGTCCTGCTCGAGCTCCCCTTCAGCATGGTCGAGTTCTGGGACACCTGGGACGGGCTGCGCGACGCGTGGCAGCTCCAGGAGGACGACGAGGTCGAAGAAGCCTGAGGCAGCAGAGTGCGCACCCCCGAGATCACCGGATCGCGGGGGGTACGCGCCGTCGTCGGGCCGCATATCTCCTGGCGCCGGGCGTCAGCCGCCGAGCCCTAGCGCAGCCACGACCTCTTGCTCTCCCACGGCCTCGGGCACGACGATCGCGTCCCGCAGCGTCGACTTCTGCTGCAGCAACCGGTCGAGGTTGAGGTCGAACGACGTCGTGTCCGGGTGGAGGGCCATCGGGAGGTAGACGTGGACGGGCCGCGTCTGACCGATCCGGTAGATGCGGTCCGTGGCCTGCGCCTCCTTGGCAGGGTTCCAGTGCCGTTCCAGGTGGATCGCATGGTTGGCCCCGACGATCGTCAGCCCCACCCCGACCGCGAGCGGCGACATGATGATGACGTTGAAGCCCGGCGCTCGCTCGAACTCCCCGATGATCCCCTTGCGCGTCGCGCCCGAACCCACCGCGGCGGTGTCGCCGTTGACGACACGAACCCGCAGCCGGTAGCGCTCCTGCAACCACAGGGCCAGCCGAGCCTGGACCTTCTTGTTGATGACGAACACGATGACCTTCTCGTCCACCGCCCGCACCTCGTCGATGACCCGGACCGCCGCGACCATGCGCGCGGACAGGTCGAGGTCCGCGGGATCGCTCGACAGAGGCGCGTCCCCCGACGCCGACGGGTGGAGGCTCACTCCACGCAGAGCCTGGACGGTCGCGAGCGCCGCCCCGCGGACCCCCGGGCCGTTGCGCCGGTAGCCCTCGAGCACCGCGTCGTACGCGTCGCGCTGAGGCACGGGCATCACGACGCCGAGATCTGGGCGGGCGACCTGCGCGGGCCCGCCTTCAGGGCCGTAGACGGTCTTGGGAGGAAGGTCCCTGAGGTGGTCCTCCTTGATCCGTCGCAGCATGAACGGGCCCACGAGCTCACGCAGCTCCTGCCCGATCCGGGACTTCTCCTCGCTCGGAGCCTTCTCCATCCGCGAGACCCACTGCGTTCGGAACTCGGCCCAGGAACCCAGGAGCCCCGGTTGGGCGGCGTCCATGAGGCACCAGAAGTCGAGCATCTTGTTCTCGACCGGGGTTCCCGTGGCCAGCAGCATGAACCGCGCCTTGAGCGCCTTGGCGGCCCGGGTGCGCAGGGCGTCGGGGTTCTTGATGGTCTGGGCCTCGTCGAACACGACCGCACCCCAGTCGACCTGCGCCAGCGAGAGCTGGTACGAGGCGAGCGTCTCGTACGTCACGAGAACCAGCCGGCCCGGCATGTCGAGCCGACTCCTGCCGTGCTCCGGACCGATCTTCAGCGAGAAGCGGATCGCGTCGGCACGCAGCATGCCCTGGTCGTCGAGGTTCACGACGCTCGCCGTGGTCTCCTTGCCCCGCCCCAGCTCCTGGAAGGCCGTGATGCCCTTGCCCTGGAGCACCACGACGTCCTCGAACGGGTTCGTCGCGAAGGTCGCGTCGATCTCCGCCTGCCAGTTCTCGATCAGCGAGACCGGGAGGACCGCGAGCGTCGGGCGGACCGTCCCCCCACGGGCGCGCTGTGCTTCGAGGAACTCGCGCAGCGCGACCAGCGTCATGTAGGTCTTGCCGAGGCCCATGTCGTCCGCGAGGATCGCGCCCTGGACGCGCGAGGGGTCGCCGTCGGGCTTGAGGAGAGACGCGGTCATGAGCCGCACCATCCACTCGATGCCCTCGCGCTGGTGCGGGTACGGCGAGCGCAGGAGGCTCGCGTAGTCGACCGGGCGAGCAGGAGGTGTGCTCGACGCGGAGGCCCGGAGCGCTTCGCCCACGTCCTGGACGTCCGCGACGTGCACACCGACCTGAACCGTCCGAGGGGTCGCCGGGTCCGACGGATCGGTCGGGTCGTCGCCCGGTTCAGGCAGGGGAGTCTCGTCGAGGAGGCGATCACGCGCCGTGGCGAGCTCGCTGTCGACCGTGGACCTGTCGCTGATGTCGACCAGCTGGTCACCGATCGCGATGACGGATCGGCCCTGGTCCTGCGCGGCGCGCACGTCCTGCTCGACCGTGTCCAGCTGAGGGAGGGTGGCGATGAGCCCTGCGAGGATGCTGGCCGGCTGCACGCCGTCCGAGTCCCCGAACCACGAGATGCCCGACTCGCTCGCATCGGCGAAGCTCTGCGGGACGATGATGCCCACGCCAGCGACGCGGACCCCGAAGTTCAGCTCGATGTCGACGAGCTCGTGGTCGAAGAACTGCCCCGGCGCCGTGAGGAAGTCCCGTGCCCTCTCTGCCGGGATGCGGGGCGTGGCCAGCACGTCCCGCACGCCTGCGAGACGCTGCTCGTCGAGGAGGACGAGCTGCTCGTCGACGCGCAGGACACCGGACTGCCGGTCGCCCTCGATCTGGTGCCACCTGCTCGCCAACCGATCCGGGTCGACGTCGGGCCCCAGGTCGGGAGAGACGTGCAACGAGCCGTCGGGCTGCTCGTCGACGAGGAGACCGACCCGGTCCGGGACCGTGGTGGACCAGCTCGTGAGGTGCCCCAGGGGGAGCGGGAAGGGTTCGTCGCGGTCCGGGTCGTCGGGCAGGGGGATCCTGGCAGCCTGGAGCTCGGCGACGAGACGGACGTTGTTCGTCTCGGTGCGGTCCTCGAAGGCCAGCGCCTCGTGGTGCTCGACGGCGCAGATCACCTTGAGCGCGCGTGGCGAGAGCCGGTAGTGGGTCGCCGTGCCGATCGTCAGGACGGGACCGTTCCGGCGGCACGGCTCCAGGTGGCTCCCGATGCGGGCCCTGAGCGTGACGGAGAACGTGCGGGACGTCGTGTTGCCCCGGACCTCCGGTTCGAGCGTGCCGGGCAGGCGCCGGGGGAGACCGAGGACCTCGGCCTCGTCGTCGCCCAGACGGGCCACGTCCACCGAGCGCATCGCGAAGCCGTTGGGCAGGAGGTAGGCCGCGCCCTGCTCGGCGAGCATCTCGAGGACCAGGTGCTGCTCCTGGGCCGACCGCTGCCCTTCGCCTCGGTGCAGCAGCGCGAGGTCGTCGGGCGTCGTGACGAAGTTGGCGCCGTCGGAGTCGTACGACACCGCGAACAGCCGCATGGGCGACTCGGTGTCATCAGGGCGCATGCGCCGGGCTCGCAGGAGGTCACGCAGGCCCATGTCAGCTCCTCAGCGGGGTGCGGTGGTGGATCGGGAGGCCGAAACGGTGCTTGAGCGTCGAGTAGTCCTCGGGAGTGAGGACGCTCTGCGGGTCCACCGGCGCACCGAGAGTCTCGATCAGGAAGTTCAGTGCATGGTTCTGCCATGTCGTGGCAGCGTGGGTGATACCCACGTGGGCCCGCCTGCCAGCAGGATGCGCCTGTGAGTGAGCCGCGGGGATGTCCTTGATGAGCTGGTCCGGGGTGAAGACCCGATGGGAGTAGTCGAAGAGCGGCGCAGTGGGGCGGCCCGCGTAGATCCAGAACTTGAAGCTGTGTGACCCCTCGACGACGTGGAAGTCCCCGCAGTCCAGAATGACGATCGCGGTGTCGGCACGTTGCGTGAGGCTCGCAGCGTTGATGTGCCGGCGTCCCATCTGCCGTTGGACCGACGTCCGAGCGCCGGACCCCAGGACGACCCGGGACTCACGCACCAGACCGCTCTCGTACAGTCCCCACAGGAACTCCTTGCGAGCCGGAAACATTCGCTGCAGTTCTGCGTTGCGGGTGAGCTTGCCATGGTTCTCCACGGCGGTAAGAAAGAGCCGCAGATCCTCGACGCTCATCCACCGGACAGCCTTGTCGCGGGCAGCCTGGGGTAGCGGCTCCCACCAGGTGTGCCACTGCGCCTGTCGCTGGAGTCGTGGGTCGCCACCGATCTTCACGATCGCGTCGAGCCACTCGTCGCACGGAGCGGTGTCCGGCTTGTCCGTCATGGCGACGAGGATCTGGTGCCCGAAGTACATGTCGTTCGTGCCCAAGGACTCCACGACGGTCTTCGACGTGAGCTCCGCAAGGAAGCCGAGCCCGTCGGCGCGCGTGTGGTCGGCCGCCTTGATCTCCTCGAGGAAGACGGCTTCACGGACGCGGATGCCGTACCGGCCGTTGACGTGCCCGTTGACACCGACGAGACGTAGCCAGTCCACCAGAGCCATTCCCGTGGCTCTCAGCCCCTGCGCGACGGCCCGCGGCGCCTCGGTGTCGAGGAGGAACTCGGAGTTGTACCGGAAGGCGTCGACGATGTCGCGGCTCGCGGGCGGGTTCGACGACGATGATGAGGGAGGCTGGACGGAGGTCCCTGCCTGGGGTGGGGGCGGCGCCTCCGCGCGAGTCCTACGGACCGGGATCTGCGTCACGGCTCGCTCCACGGTGGTGCTCGTCGCCGCGAACAGGCCCGGGGTCCAGGAGTCGAGGCGGTCGAAGTGCGTCAGGAACATCGAGGCGAGCGCCGCGACGAGCAACCGGGAGGGACGAGGGGCCTGCGAGTCGACGAGCAGCGAAACGACAGCCGGGGTCATCGACGCGCGGGCACGCTCGCGGTCCTCCGACCAGACCGTCACGACGGCGCGGGCGAACCGGCGCTCGGGGAGGCGTGCGGAGAGCAGATCCGTCCGCCCCGCGTCGATCAGGCGGCGGACCTCGGCGAGCAGCAGGTCGAACTGTCGGCCCGTGCCGGCGCGGGCCGTGAGGCGCTGGGCACGGTCCGTGAGCCGGTCCCACGAGTCGAAGGACCCGGCAGGCCATCCGGGGAGGAAGAGCTCGGGCCTGGTCCCCACGTCAGGGCACCTGGCCGGTCGCGTCGGCATCCTCGAGGATCGCCGAAAGATCCTCCGCCGTCGGACGGATCACGGTGAACCGCACGTCGATGCGCCGGTTCGCGGCGCGATCCGCCTCGCTCTCCTGGACGGTCGTCGCGGGTCGCGTCTCACCGTAGCCGGAGACGGAGAACAGGGGGCTCCCGTCCGTACGGCGCAGGTCGTCGAGACCTCCGCCGTCGGGCAACGAGGTCTCCCACAGGCGCCACAGCGAGATCGCACGGAACGTGGAGAGCCCCCAGTTGCCTGTGCCCTCGAGCCCGTCGAACGACTGGTTGTCGGTGTGACCCTCGACGAACACGGTGTCGAGGTAGCGGAAACGCTCGTCGTAGCGCAAGGAGTCGTCGATCGCAGCCCCGATCGCGAGGGCGACGTCCCGGTGCTCGGGCCGGATCTCGAACGAGGCCGAGTCGAAACCCAGGAGGGCCGTCGGGATGCTCAGCACCGAGTTGTCCTGGCTGACGATGACGTCGACACCCTGCGCCTGGAGCGTCGTGGCCACCTCGACCAGCACGTCCGACCGGACCTCCTCGGCGTGCTGCAGGGAGGTGATCTGGTCCGAGAACAGGCTGCGTTGCTCCTGTGCGGTCTTCTGCTCGGCGGCGAGGGCCTCTTGCTTCTCCGTGAGCTGGAGGACCAGTGCGACCACGGCCAGGATGAAGACGGCCAAGAGAGCCGTCATGAGGTCCGAGAAGGAGATCCAGTACGGGTTCTCCGCCTCCTCACGAGAGCGAGCTCTTCCCCGCGTCCTGCGCACCGATCCTCACCTCCATCTCGGCGATGACCTCGGAGAGCGCGTTGGTCGCGTCGAGCATGTGCGAGGAGAACGCGTGCGTGTGCTTGTTCCAGTCGCTCATCCGCTCGGAGGTCTGGTGGTGGACCTGGTCCGAGTACTGGTCGAGCCAGTCCTTGAGCGAGGCGGAGTGGTTGTCGACCTGCGACCTGAGGTCGTTCAGGAAACGGCTCTGGTGGACCTGCATGGTCTCGAAGCTCGTCCCCGCAGCCCGAGCCGCTTGGGTGAGGCGTTCGGTCGCGTCGAGCGAGGCCGAGTTGATCTGCTCGAGCGCTTTCGTGTGGTTGCTGAGGGTCGAAGCCGCCTGCGCGTGGGCCTCGGCCGTCCCCTCGAGCGCCCGGGCGCCCGCGTTCAATGACGACTCGAAGCGTTCGCTCGTCTGCGCGAACGTTCGTGCGGTGCCCTGCAAGGTGGTCGACGACGTGTCGAGCGACGTGGTCGCGGTCCCCATCTTCGTGGCCGCCGAGTCGAGGCCCAGGGTGATCGCCGAGAGAGAGCCGTCGAGCAGGCGGGCTTGGCGTGCCGTGAGCTCGGACAGCTCGGTGAGCTGTTCGCGGAAGGCCTCGGCCTGTTCCGCCGTGGCGTTCGACTGTGCGGCGGCGCTCGTCTGGAGCTGATCGATCGCGCCTCCGACACGGTCAAAGACGGACGTCACCGTGGCGTCCAAGGTCGAGGACGCAGCGCCAAGCTGCTCGGCCTGACGCGTTCCGATCGACTGGAACGCGGCCGCGAACTTGTCGACGAGGTTCTCGAAGACCTCAGCCGACTGCGTGGCGGTGCTTTCCGCGAGCGACGCCATGGAGGGGGCCATCGACGTCTCGATGGCGCGGACCATCGCGTCCTGCATCTCCTGGGAGATGCCGGCAACAGCCTCTTGGAGCTGGGTGCCGATCTTCTCGTGCAGCTCGTTGAGGGCGATCGCGGAGTCGTGGGTGTTCTTCTCGATCTCGACGAACGACTGCTCGGGAGAATGGAGGACGAAGAGCTCGTCGATCCGTGACTGGAGCCGTGCCGTCTCAGCTGCTACCCGTCGCTCGGCGAGCTTCTCGATGATGTTGACCACGAGACTGAAGAAGACGCCCCAGACGGAGGCGGTGAAGCCGAGGCCGGCCCCCGCTACGAGTCCTTCGATACCGGAGCGCATCTCCTCGACCGTCGCGCTCTCGCTGAGGTTGAGGCTGTTCAGGCCCGTGGCCAGGCCGATGAACGTGCCGAGCAGTCCGACGGCTGTGAGGACGGCCGGGGCCGCCGTCAAGAGCCGGTTGCTCACCAGACGCGGCGCGAGCCGGTCGGTGTTGAAGTAGTGGTCCGCCTCGACAGTGTTCCAGAGCCTGCCGTCCGATTCGACGAGGGTCTCGTCGAACTCACGCCAGAGGGCGCCGACCTCGCTCGACGCCGAGATACTCTCCGACGTCGCGAGCAACTCGCTCCGGAGCCTAGGCAGCTCGTCCTGGTGGACACCGTCGAGCATTCTGGCGACTGATGCGATGGCGTTCGTCGCAGCCCTGTACTGGATGGCTGTGTACAGCAGCGCCCAGCCGGCGATTCCGATGATCAGGACCACGAAGACGACCACGATCAACGCATGCGTGTCGCCATTGAGGGCAGCCGGAAAGTCCGGAAGCAGGTTCTGGAGGGACTTGAGGATGCCGTCGTCGGACATCAGCGGGGTACTGCCTTTCGCGCGGAAGGAGGCCTCGATCGCGACATCGTCGGGAGGCTCGCGAAATGGTCCCATGTGAGCGTGAACTGCAGATAATCCGTCCGGGTGACGAACCTCTCCGTGGGCGCCGTTCCGGGCGGGTCGCCGGGTCGCTGGCGAGGCTTGGGCGTCCTGTGCGGCTGCCGAGCACGAGGTTGTGGTCGTTCTGAAGCCAAGAACGACCACAACCTCGTGCTCGGCGAGACGGACCTCCCGGGGCCCGGGCGGGAAGCCGCCGGCGGGTCTCAGCGCGTGAACGCCAGCGCCCACGTCTCCGGGCCGCGCTCGAGGTACTCGACGGCGAACGTCCCGGGCCAGCGGGCGTCGACCTGGGCCAGGAGAGGCAGGGGGTCGTGCGGCGCGAGCAGCACCATGCCCTCCCCGGGCGCGACGCCGTCGAGCGCCCCGAAGATGGTCGCGTGCCGGATCGCGTGCGGCACGGCGCGGGCGTCGAGCACCGGGAGGGTGTCGGCGTCGTCGTGCCCGCCGCAGCCGCACGAGCGGCCCGGGGCCTCGCCCTCGGTCTCGGCCGCTGCGCCCCCGCACCCTGCGCCGTCCTCCCCGCCGCACCCGCAGCCGCCCCCCGCGCCCTCGCCTGAGCCGGGCGCCCCGGCCTCGTCGTGCGAGTGTCCGTGCGAGTGTCCGAGCAGGTCGTGCATGCCGTCGAGCACGCCCGCGAGCGAGACGTCGGTGGACAGTGCGAGGAGCGGCAGGATCTGCTCGTTCTCCTTGGTCAGGTGGGTCTCGAAGAGCACCTGGAGCGCGCGGGCGTGGGCCGCGGCGCGGACGGGGTCCGTCGCACCGTCGAGGGCGTCGACCAGCCCGCCGATCACGCGGTGCTCGGCGATCATCGCGTCGACGAGCAGCCGGGCTCGTGGGTCGCGGTGCGCGTGCGGGTACATCGCTTCTTCCTCGGCCTGCGCGTGCGGCAGGAGGTCGGAGCGCGTCCAGTCGGCGAGCCGACGGTGGGCCGCGGCGGACGGTGCGCCCGACGCGACGGCCTGGGTCAGCGCCTCGACCAGCATCCCGAGGGTCCCGTTCATCTCGGTGTGGTGGGCGACGACGGCCTCGACGGCGCGTGAGTCTTCGGCCGACGTGGCCAGGACGATGCTGCTCATGACGGGGGACCTCCGGGGGCGGGCGTGGTTTCCGAACGCCTCTGACATTAGTACACTTTATTCCGTGGAAAATACGGACTTCCTCCCCGCCGGGCACGCGACCGCCCCCCGCCCCGGCTACGGCCCCCCGCTCACGCGCCGCGCGGTGCGCCCCCCAAGGCTGTCGAAGGCGCGCCTCGCCGTCCTCGACGTCCTGGCCGCACAGCCCGAGCCCTGCTCCGTCAGCTCCGTCGCCACGGCCCTCGACCAGCACGCCAACACCGTGCGCGAGCACCTCGAGGGCCTGGTCGAGGCAGGGCTCGCGACGAGCGCGAACGCCCCGGCCCGCGGGCGCGGCCGGCCGGCCCGGCTCTACGCCCCCGTCACGGAGTCCCCGACGACCGCGGGCGCCGCGGAGTACGCCGGCCTGGCCTCGGCGCTCGCGGCCCAGATCGCGCGGTCGAGCGCGGACCCCGTCGGCGACGCCCTCGCAGCAGGCCGCGCCTGGGGTGCCGACCTCGTCGCGGCCCCCGACCCGGCGGTGAGCCCGGAGCGCACGGCCGGCACCGCGGGGGCGCCCGACGGCGTCGGGCACCCTGGTAGCGCGGGCGGCGGTCCGCAGGGCGACGAGACGGGTCCGGGAGGACCCGGCGACGCCGGGCGGTCCGCGCGGCGCGAGGTCGTCGATCTCCTGGACCGTCTGGGGTTCGCACCGCGTGCCGACGACGACGCGGCCTCGGTCGCGCTCACCCGGTGCCCGCTGCTCGAGGCCGCGTACCGCAACCCGGAGGTGGTGTGCTCGGTGCACCTCGGCCTCGCCCAGGGCGCTCTGGAGCGTCTCGGCGCCCCGGTCGAGGGCACGTCGTTGCTGCCGTTCGCCGAGCCGGGCGCGTGCCGTCTGCACCTCCGGCCCACCGCCTCGGCGAGTCCCGCGCGGGCGCGGCACGACAGCACCGGTACCAGCAGCAGCACCAGCACCGGCAGCGAGCGGTCGTGACGCGTCGCGCGGTCCTGATGCTCCCGGCCGGGCTCGCTCTCCTCGCCGGGCTCGATGCGGCCCTGCTGCTCCTGGACGTGCCGGCCCCGGTCACGACCGACCGCCTGCCCGTCGTCCACGGTGTGCTGCTCGTCCTGGGGTTCGTCGGCACGGTCATCGCGCTCGAACGGGCCGTCGCGCTGCGGACGCGCCAGGGCTTCGCAGCCCCGGCGCTGCTGGGCGCGGGGGCACTGTTCCTGCTCGGCCCGGCGCCGCTCGTCGTCGGGCAGGTGCTCCTCGTCGCGGGGTGCGCCGCGCTGTGCCTGGTCTATGTCCCGCTGTGGCGCCGCCAGCACGACGACGCGGTCCTCGTCCAGCTCCTCGGCGCGGTCCTCGCGACGTGCGGCGCGCTGCTGTGGCTCGGGGGAACGGGCGTCGCGGACGTGCTGCCGTGGCTCGCGTGCTTCGTCGTGGCGACCATCGCGGGCGAGCGCCTCGAGCTGGCCCGGGTCGCGTTCCTGGGGTCCCGCGGAGCAGACACGGTCCTGTGGGTCTGCTGGGCGCTCGCGGTCGGGTGCGTGGCCTCGTTGCTGTGGCCGACCGTGGGCTACGCGATCCTGGGGGCCGCGGTCCTGACGCTGTGCGGCTGGCTCGCGGTGCACGACGTCGCCCGGCGCACCATCCGCTCGACCGGCCTCGCCCGCTACATGGCCGCCTGCCTGCTCGCGGCCTACGCGTGGCTCGCGGTCGCGGGGGCGATCTGGCTCCTCGCCGGGCGCCAGGCCACGGGACCGGGCTACGACGCCGTGATCCACGCCGTCTTCCTGGGGTTCACGATCTCGATGATCATGGCCCACGCCCCGGTCATCCTGCCGGCGGTGCTGCGCGTCCGGCTGCCGTACACGCCCCTCCTGTACGGCCCGGCCGTGCTCCTGCACCTGGGCCTCCTGGTCAGGCTCGGCCTGGGCGACGCGCGCGACCTGCCCGTCGCGCACCAGGTGGGCGGCGTCCTCGACGTCGTGGCGGTGCTCGCGTTCGTCGTCGTCATGGTCTCGGTCGGGGTGCGCGCGAACCTCGCGCGCGCCGCCCGCCCACAGGTGTCGGGCGGGCAGGGGCCCACCGCACCGACGACACCCGCCCCCCTCACCCCGCACCCCGACCCGACCCGCACGCCGGAACCCGGGGCGCGCGACGCCGTCGGGCCCGCGCCCGCCGAGGAGACCGCTCCGTGAAGCTCGACCTGTCGCCCGCCCCCGCACCCCTCAAGCCCCTGGCTGACCGCGCCGCCTGGCACCTGCGGGCCAACGCGCCCGTGGTCGGCTGGCTCGTGGCGACCGTGGTCGTCGCCGTGGGCCACCGGTGGATCCCGGCGTCCCCGTGGCTGCTGGTGCACCTGCTGCTGCTCGGCGCGGTGACCAACGCGATCTGCGTGTGGAGCCAGCACTTCACCGACGCGCTGCTGAGCCGACGGGTCACGCCCGCCTCGCGGCGCTGGCAGGCCGCCCGCCTGGTGCTGCTCAACGTCGCGGTCGCCGCGACGGTCGCCGGCATGGTCACCGCGGCGTGGGTCGTGACCCTCGTCGGGGCCGTCGGCGTGGGTGTCGCGGTCGCCGCGCACGGCACGGCGCTGTGGCTCCAGTCGCGTCGGGCGCTCGCGGCCCGCTTCCGGGTCTGCGTGGGCTTCTACGTCGCGGCGGCCTGGCTGCTGCCGTTCGGGGCGGGGCTCGGCGCGACGCTCGCGCGCGGTCTCGACGAGGCCTGGCACCCGCGCGTCGTCCTCGCGCACGCGGGCCTCAACCTGCTCGGGTTCGTGGGCCTGACCGTCATGGGCACGCTCCTCACGCTGTGGCCGACCATGCTGCGGACCAGGATGGCCGACGACGCGCCCCGCGCCGCGCGCACGACCCTCGTCCTCATGCTGGTCGGCCTGGCGGGCGGGGTCGCCGCGGTCCTGGCGTCCGCGCCGCCCGTCGCGGCCGTGGGCCTCGCGACGTACCTCGCGGGCGTCCTGGTCTCGGTGCGCCCCCTGGTCACCGCGGCCCGACGGCGTCCGCCCGCGACCTTCGCGACGTGGTCCGCGGCGTGCGCGCTGGCCTGGCTCGTGGGGTCGCTCGCGACGCTGGTCGGGGTCCTGGCGCTGAGCGGGACGTGGGCCGAGGCGGCTGCCCGCGTCGGGATCGTGACCGTGCCGCTCGTCGCCGGCTTCGCGGCCCAGATCCTGCTCGGCGCGCTCACCTACCTCGTGCCCGTGGTGCTGGGCGGCGGCCCCGCGGCCGTGCGCTCGACCGCGGCCGTGCTCGAGCGCGGGGCCGTGCTGCGGGTCGTGCTGTTCGACGGGGCCCTCGTGCTGTTCGTCCTGCCCGCGCCGAGCCTGGTCCACGTGCTCGCCTCGCTCGTCGCGCTGGGCGCCCTCGTCGCGTTCCTGCCCCTGCTCGTCGGGGCCCTGCGCGCCCGTCGTCGCGCGCGCCGCACGCCTTCCGTCCCGCCCGCGCCCGACGACGTCGCCGCGGCCCACGCGCTCGGCCGCGAGACGCGCGAGAGGTCCGGCGGGCGCCAGGCGCCGCCCGTCGAGGCCGTGACGGGGCCGCGCCGCAAGGGGCTGGCCGTGGCCGCGCTGAGCGTGCTGCTGCTCGTCGCGGCCGGGGGAGTGGCCCTCGACCCGGCCGCGCTCGGCACCGGGGCGACGTCCGCCGCCGGCGCGTCCGGGACCGTGGCTGCCACGGGCCGCACCACGACCGTCGAGGTCGAGGCCGCGGACATGCGCTTCGTGCCGAGCGAGATCGAGGTCCCCGCCGGGGACCGGCTCGTCCTGGTCGTGACCAACACCGACACCACGGTCCACGACCTCGCGCTCGACACCGGGCAGACGAGCGGGCGGATCGCGCCCGGGAAGACCGAGACGTTCGAGGTCGGGGTCGTGGGGCGGTCGATCGACGGCTGGTGCACGGTCGTGGGCCACCGCCAGATGGGCATGGTGCTCTCGATCGAGCCGACGGGCGGGTCGGCGGACGCGACGAGCCTGGCCGACGAGGAGACAGAGACTGCCACGGGCTCCGGCTCGGCCGGGCACGACGGCATGGCGGGCATGGACCACGGTGCGGGCGGCTCGGACGACGGGTCCGGCGCCGCGAGCGCCGCGACCGACCTGGACTTCATGGCGACGCCGGGCGACGACTTCACGGCGCACCCGGCAGAGCTCGCGCCCGCGAGCGCCGAGACCGTGCACCGCGTGCGGCTGCCCGTCTCCGAGCTCGTGACCGAGGTCGCGCCCGGGGTCACGCAGAAGCTCTGGACCTTCGGCGGCAGCGCGCCGGGGCCGACGCTGCGCGGGAAGGTCGGGGACCGCTTCGAGATCACCCTCGTCAACGACGGCACGATCGGGCACTCGATCGACTTCCACGCGGGGGCGCTCGCCCCTGACGGTCCCATGCGCACCATCGCACCGGGGGAGGAGCTGACGTACACGTTCACGGCGACGATGTCCGGGGTGTGGATGTACCACTGCTCGACCATGCCCATGTCCGCGCACATCGCGAACGGCATGTTCGGGGCGGTCGTGATCGACCCGCCGGGCCTCGCGCCGGTCGACCGCGAGTACCTGCTGGTCCAGTCGGAGTACTACCTCGGTCCGCAGGGCGGCGAGGTCGACGTGGACCGGCTCGCGACGGGCGACCCCGACGTCGTGGCCTTCAACGGCTACGCCAACCAGTACGACGCGGAGCCCCTGCCGGCCCGGGTGGGCGAGCGCGTGCGCGTGTGGGTCCTCGCGGCGGGGCCCAACCGGGGGACGTCGTTCCACGTGGTCGGTGGCCAGTTCGACACGGTCTTCAGCGAGGGCGCCTACCGGCTGCGTCCCGGCAACGCCGAGGCGGGCGGCTCGCAGGTGCTGGGGCTCGCGGTCGCGCAGGGCGGGTTCGTCGAGATGACCTTCCCCGAGGCCGGCCGGTACCCGTTCGTGAGCCACGCGATGATCGACGCCGAGCGCGGCGCGCACGGGACTTTCGCGGTCACGGAGGCCGACGCGTCGGGCGAGGACGGGTAGCCGACGTGCCCGCCCGGCGCCGACAGCAGACGTACAGTGTCCTGGGCCGCCATCGATCGCGCCGCACCACCCGTCCCGACCACCTGCCGGAGGAGTCCGTTGCGCACCCGCCCGCCAGGCACCCCCGTCGTCCCGCCGCCCGTGCCGGTGGCCGTCGCGCCGTCGCTCCGCGCCGGGGGCCCCGCATGAGCGACGTCCGCCTGGGCCGCTGCGAGCAGTGCGGCGGCGACGTGCAGTGGTTGCCGTGCTACGACGGGCGCCGTCGGGCGTTCGCGCTCGACGAGGTCCGCAGCGTGCACGCGGGCGACGAGGTGCGCTGGTTCCTGACGTCGAACCGGGGAGCCGTGCCGGGGACCCAGCTCGCGTACAGGCCGACCATGCCGTTCCGGGTCCGGCACGTGTGCCAGCGGCAGCCCCAGGGGTACGGGGCGGGGGGTGAGGACGGCATCGACAAGGCCAAGGCGCTGCGCTCGGCGCCGCAGGTGCGGGAGTTCCAGGTCCGCCCGCCGTACCGGTTCGGGTACCGGTGGGAGTCGGAGTGGGGGCACATCGTGCACCCTGACCGCGGGCTGTGCGGCGCCAAGGTCATCGGGGAGATGACGCCGCGCGAGGCCGCGCGCCTGCCGACCATGCCCATGTGCAAGGAGTGCGTCGTGCGGTACCGTCGCCGCCACCCGCAGGACCCGGTGTTCCGGCCCGTCGAGCCCGCCGGCCGGGCCGAGCCGACCTGACCGCCGCTGAACCAAGGAGCCCCGTGCCGCCCTACGACCTCGACCACCGGCTCGTCGTCGGTGTCTCCTCGAGCGCCTTGTTCGACCTGTCCGACTCGCAGCGCGTCTTCGACGAGCAGGGGATCGACGCGTACCGCGCCTACCAGGACGAGCACCTGGACCGGACGCTGCGCCCCGGCGTCGCGTTCGAGTTCGTCCAGCGTCTCCTGAGCCTCAACGACCTGTCGCCGAGCCCGCAGGACCCGCTCGTCGAGGTCTTCGTCCTGTCGAAGAACGACCCGACGACGGGGCTGCGCGTCATGAGCTCGGTCGCGGCGCACGGGTTGCCGATCAGCCGGTCGATCTTCACGCAGGGGGTCGCGCCGTACGCGTACATCCCGGCGCTCAACATCTCGCTCTTCCTCTCGGGGGACGCCCGCGACGTCCGCACGGCGACCCTGCTGGGACACCCGGCCGGTCAGGTCCTGGGGAGCGCCGCCGTCGGGCAGGGCGCCTCGTCCGGCCCGACGGCGGAGCGCACCCCCGGAGCGTCCGTCACCCCGGGCGGGACGCCCGGGGCGCGCGACGACACGGCTGACACCGAGCTGCGCGTCGCCTTCGACTTCGACGGCGTGCTCGCCGACGACAGCGCCGAGCGCATCTTCCAGTCGGACGGGCTCGAGCAGTTCCACGAGTACGAGAGCGCACGCAAGGTCACCCAGCACCATGCCGGGCCGATCCTGCCGTTCCTGCGGGCGCTGAGCACGATCCAGCGCCGTGAGGAGGAGCGTGCGGTCGAGGACCCCACGTACCGCCCCCGCGTGCGCGTCTCGATCGTCACCGCGCGCAGCGCGCCCTCGCACGAGCGGGCCGTGAACACGCTGCGCTCGTGGGGCGTCACGGTCAACGACGCGTTCTTCATGGGCGGTGCCGACAAGGGGCGCGTGCTGCGCGTCCTGCGCCCGCACATCTTCTTCGACGACCAGCGCGGGCACCTCGACCCGGTCGCGCGCGAGGTCGCGAGCGTCCTGGTGCCGTACGGCGTGACGAACGAGGAGGTGCCGGTGGCGGCCGTCCCCGTCGAGCCCGACCCCGACGGCGAGGCACTCGTGCCTGCCGTCGTCGCGGGCCCGGTCGGCTGAGGCGCCCGCCGTGCCGTTCCTCGCGCCGCTGCCCTCGCCCGACCCCGGGACGCCGGAGCGCTGGGTCCCGGCGGCGACGGTCGACCTGCGTCAGCTGCCCGTGACGAGCCGCTGGAAGGTGTGGTTCGAGGTCCTGACCCCGTTCGGCCACAGCTCGCGCCCGGCCGACGAGCAGTCGGCCGACGGGCCGGTCTGGTTCCGGGCGTCGGTCGAGCAGACCGTCCCGGTGGGACTCGTGACCGACCTCGCGTCGGTGCCCATGCCGTTGTGGGGCGTGATCGCGAGCTACGGCCGCCAGACGCTGCCCGCGATCCTGCACGACGCGACGTCGCGGGCGCTCGCGGACCCCGACCGGCCGGCGAGCAGTCGACGGGCTGCGCGCCGCGACGCCGACCACCTCTTCCGCGGCACCCTGCGGGAGACCGGCACGGGTCCTGTCCGGCGGTGGCTCATGTGGGCCGCGGTCCGGATCTTCGGGAGCCTGCCGGTCGCGGTCGTGTTCCTGCTCGCGGTCGTCGCGGGCGTCGTCGCGCTCTGCCTGGCGGCGACCGGCGCGGGGACCGGGGGGACGGCCGGTGACTGGCTCGTCGGAGCGCTGGTCGTGACCGCGGCCGCGCTGACCGTGCTGATCGCCCTGGCCGCCGGGGCGGGGATCGAGAGCCGCCCGGCAGCGGACGGTGCCGAGCGCGCCCGGTGGGTGCCGGCGGCGACCGGCAGCCTGCTCGGCGCGGTCGGGACCGGGCTCGTCGCGCTGCCTCTGCTGCTCCCGCTGATCGTGCTCACGTTCGTGACCGAGCTCGTCGTGGGCGCGGGGGAGGGGCGCCGCGTCGTGCGGGCGCAGGGTGTCCCGACGGGCGGGCTCACGGCGCAGGAGGCTCCGACCGTGCGCATCTCCTACGCGCAGCCCGGGTGAAGTCAGCCGCGCAGGCGGTCCGGGGTAGGGACGGCACACCCGTCCGACCATAGGCTTCGGGCGTGCCCCGAGCCGCCCGCCCGACCACGCCCCGCGCCACCCCCGCACGTCCGGGCGTGCCGCGCCCCGGCGCGGGCCGCCCGCGACGCCCTGCCGTCGAGCGACCGCCGCGCACGGCCCTGCTCGGACCCGCCGCCCGCACGGTGCGTGCGCACCTGCCGACCTACCTGCGGGCGGTGCTGCTCCTGCAGGGCGCAGCGGTGCTCGTCGCGGTGCCGCTCAAGGTGTGGCTGTTCGACGTGGCGCTCGCGGCGGCGGGGGTCGGCGCGCTCACGCACCTCAACGTGCTGCGGGTCCTGTCGAGCCCGGTCGCGGTGGTCCTCCTGCTGGTCGTGGCGTTCGTCGCGTCGGTCGTGGTCCTGTGCCAGCAGGGCGCGTTCCTCGCGATCGGTGCCCGGCTGCGCGCGGGGGAGACGGTCTCGGTGCGGGCCGTGGGCGCCGACCTCGCGCGCACGAGCCGCAAGCTCCTCGGCCCGCAGCTCCTGCTGTTCGTGGGCTACTTCTTCGTGCTCGTGCCCGTGGGCAACTTCGGGACGGCGGCGTTCCTGGTGCGCGGCATCGCGATCCCGGAGTTCGTCGTCGGGGAGCTCCTCAAGTTCGACGGCGGCCTCTCCGTCTACGTCGCGTTCCTCGCGGGGGTCCTGTTCCTCAACGTGCGGCTGGTCCTGACGCTCGCGTTCCTCCTGACGTCCGACGCCTCGGTGTCGGGCGCGATGGCCGCGAGCTGGCGCGCGACGCGCGGGCTCTGGCCGCGTCTCCTGGGCACGTTCGCGGTGGTCGTGCTGGGCGTCGTGGTGGTCGCGGCAGGGATCGTGACGCTCGCCCTGGTCCCCACGCGCGTCGCGGACGTGGCAGCGCCCGGCGCCGCGCCGGTGGTCGCGGGTGTGACGCTCACGCTCGTGCAGGTGGTCGGGTTCGTGCTCGTCGGAGTCGTCGCGGCGCTGCTCACGCTGGTCGTCGTCGCGGTCGCGGGGGAGCGGCAGGAGTCGCTGCCCGACGGCGCGGCTCACGTCGGCGACGCCTCCTCGCCCGGGCCGGTGCCAGGGGACCCGGGGCCGCCGGACGACGGGGCAGGACTGGTCGGAGCTCCCGTGGTCGGCGTGCCAGCCGACGCCCCCGCCTCGTCGGGCCGGGTGCCGCCCGTCCTCGGACGCGGCTGGGCGAGCCGACCTCGCGGGGTCCGTGCCGCCGTCGGGCTGGTGGCCGTGCTGGTGCTCGTGGCGGTCACCGTCGCGAACACGCGCGCCATGACGACCCTCGCGCGCGAGGAACCCGGCGCGGTCGTCGCGCACCGCGGGGACCCGGGCGGCGGCGTCGAGAACTCGATCGCGTCGCTCGAGTCCGCCGCGGCGCTCGGGGCGGACTACGTCGAGCTCGACGTGCTCCAGGCCGCCGACGGCGGGCTCGTCGTCTTCCACGACCTGACCCTGCGACGCCTCGCGGGCTCCGACCGTGCCGTGCACACCATGACGCTCGACGAGCTGACGTCGACGACCGTCCGCCAGGGCGGGTTCGAGGCGACCATCCCCTCGCTCGGGGAGTTCGTCGAGCGCGCCCAGGAGCTCGACGTGCCGCTCCTGGTCGAGCTCAAGGCGCACGGCCACGAGACGCCGACGTTCGTCGCGGACGTCGTCGCGCTCCTGCGGGCCCACGGCGTCGCGGACCAGTACCTCGTCCAGTCGATCTACCCCGAGCAGGCCGACGAGGTGCACGCGCTCGGCCCGGAGATCGCGGTCGGCTACGTGATCCCGTTCCTGCGCGGACCGCTCGGGACGCCGCCCGTGGACTTCGTCGCGATCGAGCAGTCGTCGGACTCCTCGCGCGTGCGGGCCGAGGCACGTGCGGCCGGGATCGACGTCTTCGTGTGGACCGTCAACGACCCGGCCGCGATGCGGGCCCAGCTCCGCGGCGGCGTCGACGGCATCATCACGAGCAGCCCACGCCGTGCCGTGACCGAGCGTGCCGCGGTGCGCGACGACCTGGCCCTGTCGGCACGCCTCGAGGACGAGCTGCGCGACGCGCTCGCGTGGTGAGGCGCCGTCGAGGAGCGCGCTGCCTCAGGACTCGGTGATCGCCACGTCGGTGGACAGGTGGACCGGCATGTAGTCGTCGACCGCGAGGACCCACAGGCCGTCCGCCCCCGCGGGGACCTCGAGGCAGACGTTGCCCCGGGCCGAGTCGTCCGTGCCGATCAGGCCCGTGCCGACGAGGGAGTCGGGGACGTCGCCGCAGCCCTCCGCGTACTCGGTGCCGTCCCGGTCCACGAACCAGAGGTCGATCGACCCGTGGGCGGTCACGGTGCTCGACGGCCCGACGTACATCGCGTCGACCGGGACGATCCAGTACTCCATGCCCTCGGCCGGTGCCACGTTGACGTCGTTGTGCGCGAGGATCTCGGCGGTCGCCTCGTGCGGGAGCTCGAGCAGGACCGACCACTCGTCGGTGTACACCTCGCCCTCGAGCGCCCACGGGTCGTCGAAGGTCCCTCCGTCCTCGCCCGCGACCTGGTCGTCGCCGTGTCCGTCCCACGCCTCGTCGGGGACCGGGCCAGCAGGCCGCGGCTCGGCCGCGGCGTCCGCGAAGAGCTCGCTGCCCGCCACGACCGCCAGGGTCACCGCGGTCGCGCCGACGCCCCCGACGACCAGGCCCGCGATCCCCGCGAGCACCCCGACGAGGACGCGCGAGGGACCCGGCGGCCTCGCCCCGTACGCCGGGGCACCCGCAGGGCGGCCCTGACCCGGGGCGTGGGGGCGTGGGGGACCGTACGGGTGGGGCGTGCCCGGTGCGGCCGGGGGTGGTGACGGCTGACCAGGGTGCGGGCTGCTGCCGGCCGGAGGGAACCCCCGGGCGACGCCTGGCGTGACGGGCAGGACGTTCGCCGGAAGCCGGGCAGTGCTGCTCGGCGCGCCGGGGCCGCTGCTCTGCAGGCCAGGGCCAGGGGCGGAGCCGTCGTCAGGACCAGGGGCCGACGCCCGCTGCGGGAGGGGCTGGTGCGGTGCGGGCGGCTGGTGCGGTGCGGGCAGCACCGCGTCGACGGGCGTGCCCGGCGATGGGGTCGGCGTCGGGATCGGCGACGGGATCGGCGACGAGGGCGGGGCGAACAGATCACTCACGGGTGCTCCACGGTGCGACGGGACCGGCTGGTCCGGGAAGGGTGTCGCTCGGCAGCTCGCGCGCCGCGCGCCCGGATCATCCCACCGGAGAGCGGCCGCGCGCCAGGGGTATCAGTGCAGGCCAGGGCGTCGGACCGGCCAGGCTCTGCGCCGCGGCCGCGGCCGCTGCCCTCCTGCTGCCGCTGCCGAGCACGAGGTTCCACGCACGCGAGAACGAGGTTGTGGTCGCTATCCCCTCGATAACGACCACAACCTCGTTCTCGGCACCGGCACCGGCACCGGCACCGGCACCGGCACCGGCACCGGCACCCGCCGGCCGGCCAGCCGCCCCAGGGTGGTCAGCCCTCGCGCGGCCCGTCCACGGCCGACCCGACCAGGAACTGCGAGTACGCCCCGATGGTCAGGAACGTCGGGAAGTCCTCCGCGAGGGCCACGGCCCGGAACACGTGCGCGGCGTCGTCGACCCGGTTCCCCTCGCCGCGCGGCAGGTCGTCGACGACCTCGGCGAGCAGCGCCTCGACGCGGGCCCGGGTGATGGGCACCCCGTTCTCGGTGCGCGTGCCGGACGCGATCCACTGCCAGATCTGCGAGCGGGAGATCTCGGCGGTCGCGGCGTCCTCCATGAGGTGGTCGATCGCCGCGGCGCCCACGCCACGCAGCCAGGACTCGACGTACCGCACGCCGACCGAGACGTTGGACCGCAGCCCGGCGGCCGTGACGGTGGCGCCCGCGCGGCGGACCGACCCGATGTCGAGCAGCTCGTGCTGCCCCACGGTCACGTCGTCGCGCAGGCGCGAGACCTGGTTCGGCCGGTCTCCGAGCACGGCGTCGAGCTCGGCGCGCGCCACGGGGATGAGGTCGGGGTGCGCGACCCACGTGCCGTCGAACCCGTCGCCGGCCTCGCGCCGCTTGTCGGTGCGGACCTGCTCGAACGCCTTCTCGGTCACGTCGGGGCGGCGGCGGTCGGGGATGAACGCGCTCATGCCGCCGATCGCGTGCGCCCCGCGCTTGTGGCACGTCGCGACGAGCAGGTCGGTGTAGGCGCGCATGAACGGGGCGGTCATGGGCACCTGCGAGCGGTCGGGCAGGACGTACTGGTCGCCGCGCGTGCGGAACGACTTGATGACCGAGAACAGGTAGTCCCAGCGGCCTGCGTTGAGCCCTGCGCAGTGGTCGCGCAGCTCGTACAGGATCTCCTCCATCTCGAACGCGGCGGGCAGGGTCTCGACGAGCACGGTCGCGCGGATCGTGCCCTGCTCGATCCCCAGGTACTCCTGCGCGAACACGAACACGTCGTTCCAGACGCGCGCCTCGCGGTAGCCCTCGAGCTTGGGCAGGTAGAAGTACGGTCCGCGGCCGCGCTCGACGAGCTCGCGCGCGTTGTGGAAGAAGTACAGCCCGAAGTCGACGAGCGACGCCGAGGCCGAGACGGCCACGCCCGCGCGGTCGACGTAGCGCAGGTGCTTCTCGATCAGGTGCCAGCCGCGGGGCCGGAACACGATGGTCGGCAGGTCGGTCAGCTCGGTCGAGCGCAGCGCGTACTGCTTGCCCTCGGGGGACGTGAACGCGAGCGTCCCGCGGATCGCGTCGTGGAGCGCGAGCTGGCCCTCGATGACGTTGCGCCACGTGGGGGACGACGCGTCCTCCTGGTCGGCGAGCCACACCTTGGCGCCCGAGTTGAGGGCGTTGATCGCCATCTTGGGGTCGGTCGGGCCCGTGATCTCGACGCGGCGGTCCTCCAGGCCGGGGGCACCGTGCGAGCCGGCGACGCGCCACGACGGGTCGTCGCGCACGGGCCGGGTCGCGGCGGGGAAGTCGGGGTCGATCCCGTCGGCGACGTCCTGGCGGCGCTGCTGGCGGTCCATGAGCAGCCCGTGGCGGGCGGCGAGGAACCGGTCGTGCAGCGCGGTGAGGAAGCCGAGGGCGTCCGGGGTCAGGATCTCGCGGTAGCGCTCGCCGAGGTGTCCGGTGACGTCCAGGGTGCCCGACGGCGTCGCGCGCCGCGCGGAGGTGGGCCGACCGGACGGGGTGCGCTCCGCCGTCGGGCCGGAGGGGTGCGTGGTGAGGGTGATGGGCATGGCGTGCTCCGATGGTCTGTGCCGCGAGGTGGAGGCGGGGCGTCGAGGGAGAGAGCCGGGGCGCTCTCCCTCGACGACGAGACCTCTACGTCGGCGAGGCGGCGAGGCTTAGTGGAACTGGGCGGTCTCGGTGGAGCCGGCGAGCGCGAGGGTGGCGCTGTCGGGGTTGAGTGCCGTGGCGACCCGGTCGAAGTAGCCGGTGCCGACCTCCCGCTGGTGGCGGGTGGCCGTGTAGCCGTCGGACTCGGAGGCGAACTCGGCCTCCTGCAGCTCGACGTAGGCGCTCATCGCGCGGTCGTTGTACCCGCGGGCGAGCTCGAACATGGAGTGGGACACGGCGTGGAAGCCGGCCAGGGTGATGAACTGGAACGCGTAGCCCATCGCGGCGAGCTCCTTCTGGAAGCTCGCGATCTGGGCGTCGTCGAGGTGCTTCTTCCAGTTGAACGACGGCGAGCAGTTGTACGCGAGCTTCTTGTCGGGGTGCTGCGCGTGGATGGTCTCGGCGAACCGGCGGGCCAGCTCGAGGTCCGGCTCGCCCGTCTCGACCCAGATGAGGTCGGCGTAGGGGGCGTAGGCCAGGCCGCGCGAGACGACGGTGTCGATGCCCGGGCGCGTGCGGTAGAAGCCCTCGGCCGTGCGCTCGCCCGTGAGGAACTCCTGGTCGCGGGGGTCGACGTCGGACGTGATGAGGTCCGCGGCGAGCGCGTCGGTGCGGGCGATGATGACGGTCGGGACGCCCGCGACGTCGGCGGCGAGGCGGGCCGCGTTGAGGGTACGGATGTGCTGCGAGGTCGGGACGAGGACCTTGCCGCCCAGGTGGCCGCACTTCTTCTCGGACGCGAGCTGGTCCTCCCAGTGCACGCCCGCCGCGCCGGCCTCGATCATCGAGTGCATGAGCTCGTAGGCGTTGAGGGGACCGCCGAAGCCTGCCTCGGCGTCGGCGACGACGGGGGCGAGCCAGTCACGCTCGGGCGTGGCGCCCGCGGAGGAGCCGGCGCGCTCGGCCGTCTCGATCTGGTCGGCGCGCAGGAGGGCGTTGTTGATGCGGCGCACGACGGCCGGGACCGAGTTGGCGGGGTAGAGCGACTGGTCGGGGTACGTCTGGCCCGACAGGTTGGCGTCGGCCGCGACCTGCCAGCCCGAGAGGTAGATGGCCTTGAGACCAGCGCGCACCTGCTGCACGGCCTGGTTGCCGGTCATGGCGCCGAGCGCGGCGACCCACTCCTCGGTGTGGATGAGGTCCCACAGCTTCTCCGCGCCGCGGCGGGCCAGGGTGCGCTCCTCGCGCACCGAGCCGCGCAGGGCCACGACGTCCTCGGCCGTGTAGTCGCGCTGCACGTCGGCCCAGCGGGGGTCGGTCGACCAGGACAGGGCGAGGTCGGCGGCGGACTGACGCTGGTCGCCGGGGCGTGTCGGTGCGTGCCCGGGGGTGTGGCCAGAGGGCGCGACGGGGGTCGTGACGGACTCTGCCCGGGCGGACGCGGTGCGCGGCGTCGCGTACTCGTTCTCGGAGCGGCGGCTGATGATGGGCGGGGTGGTCACGGGGTGCCTCCAGAGCTTCGTTGCGTGCGGTGGTACTCGATCCGGCGTCCCGCTCGGGAGGAGCGGTGGCCGTGGAACGACCTTCCTTCGCCACGCAAGGGGTCCACAAGGACTTCCTTGGCAGAAGAACTCCACTTCTTCTGTTGTGCGCAAGGAGTGACGTGTGTCACCCTCAGTCATGGCAACTGACCCCCGGTCGGCTCGGAAGATCCCCGTACGGCTCGGCGAGGCGCCGCCCGTCGGCACGCTGCCCGTCGAGGAGGAGGCCGACGCCCTCACGATCGGGCGCCGCGTCCGGCACCTGCGGACCGAGCGCGGCATGACCCTCGACGAGCTCGGCGCCGCGATCGGCCGCGCGCCCTCGCAGGTGTCCGTGATCGAGAACGGCCGTCGCGAACCCAAGTTCTCCCAGCTCCAGGCCATCGCCCGGGCCCTCGGCGCGAGCGTCGAGGACCTGCTCTCGGCCGAGCCGCCCACCCGCCGCGCGGCCCTCGAGATCGAGCTCGAGCGCGCACAGCGCGGCCCCCTGTTCGCCTCGCTCGGGCTGGGAGCGGTGCGGGTCGGCAAGTCGCTCCCGAGCGACGCGCTCGAGGCCATCGTGGGCCTCCAGCGCGAGCTCGAGCGCCTGCACACCGAGCGGGCCGCCACCCCCGAGGAGGCTCGCCGCGCCAACACCGAGCTCCGTGCGACCATGCGCGCCCAGGACAACCACTTCCCCGAGCTGGAGACGACCGCGCGCGAGCTGCTCGACGGCGTCGGGCACGCCCGCGGACCCATGTCGCAGCGTGTGGCCGCGGACCTCGCGACCCACCTGGGCTTCTCGCTGCACTACGTGCACGACCTGCCGCACTCGACCCGCTCGGTCATCGACCTGCGCCACCACCGCGTCTACCTGCCGAGCACGGGCACGCGCGCGTCGAGCGACCCGCGCTCGGCCCTGCTCCAGGCGCTCGCCTCGCACGTCCTGGGACACCACGAGCCGCGCGACTACGGCGAGTTCCTGCGCCAGCGCGTCGAGGCCAACTACCTGTCGGCCGCGCTCCTGCTGCCCGAGCGCGACGCCGTCAAGCTCCTCAAGGAGGCCAAGGACGACCGGTCGATCTCGGTCGAGGACCTGCGCGACGCGTTCTCGGTGTCCTACGAGACCGCGGCCCACCGCTTCACGAACCTCGCCACGACCCACCTGGGCGTGCCCGTGCACTTCATGAAGATCCACGAGTCGGGGATCATCCACAAGGCCTACGAGAACGACGGCGTGCGCTTCCCCGCGGACCCGCTCGGCGCGGTCGAGGGCCAGTACGTGTGCCGGAACTGGACCGCCCGCACGGTCTTCGCGGTCGAGGACCGCCTGAGCCCGTTCAGCCAGTACACCGACACCCCGACCGGCACGTACTGGTGCACCTCGCGCGTGCAGGACTCCGACGACGGCCAGTTCTCGGTGAGCGTGGGCGTGCCGTTCGGGCACGTCAAGTGGTTCCGCGGGCGTGAGACGACCGAGCGGACGGTCTCGCGCTGCCCCGACGAGTCGTGCTGCCGACGCCCGCCCGCCGCGCTGACCGAGCGCTGGGCGGACCGGTCGTGGCCGAGCGCTCGCCCGCACGCGAGCATGCTCGCCGCGATGCCCGTGGGGGCGTTCCCGGGCGTGGACCAGACCGAGGTGTTCCGGTTCCTGGAGGCGCACGCGCCGGCCCTGCGGTGAGTCGGGACGCGGGTCAGGCCAGGCGGGGGAAGGTCGGCACGGGCGGGCCCACGCGGTCACGCCCGGCCGCCTGCCTGTCTGCCGTCGCGGCCGGGAAGAGCTGCTCGCGCAGGCGCGCGGCGCCATCGGGCACGAACGGCGAGAGCTCGGCGGCCACCACGCGGCACGCCTCGACGAGCCGCGCGAGGACCTCGTCGAGCCGCTCGCCCGCGCCGGGCTCCCCGGCCCGCTCGCGCACCGCGAGCTCCCACGGCTTCTCGGCGTTCAGGTACCGGTTGGCCGCGTCGACGATGCGCCGCACGGCCCCGGTCGCGGCCCGCAGGTCGTCATCGGCGAGGGCGGCGTCCACGGTCTCCTGCACCTGCCCGACGGCGGAGCCCAGCTCGCCGGGTCCCGTCGCCAGGGCGTGGGGCAGCGCGGGCACGACGCCGTCCCGGGACCGGTGCACGAGCGTGAGCGTGCGGTTGACCAGGTTGCCCACGCCGTTCGAGAGCTCGTCGTCGTGCCGGGCCACGAGACGCTCGATCGTGAACTCGGCGTCGCCCAGGAGCGGGACCTCGCGCGCGAACCACCAGCGCAGCGCGTCGGTGCCGTAAGCGTCCACGAGCCTGACGGGGTGCACCGCGGTGCCTGCGGACTTGGCGAGCTTGGCGCCCCCGGCCGTGACGTAGTCGTGCACGTGGATCGTGGTGGGCAGCGGCTCGCCCGCCGAGAGCAGGAGCGCGAGCCAGTAGACCGCGTGGAAGCGCGTGATGCCCTTGCCGATCACGTGCACGCGTTCGTCGCCACCGGACCACCAGGCGCGGTAGTCGTCCGCGGCGCCCGGATCGGCCGGGTCGGAGCCGTAGCCCAGCGCGGTGACGTAGTTGGTCAGCGCGTCCCACCACACGTAGACCACCTGCGACGGGTCGCCCGGGACGGGGACGCCCCACCCGTCCGAGCGGGTCGCGGGCCGCGAGACGCTGAAGTCCTCGAGCCCGGCATCGAGGAACGCGAGGACCTCGTTGCGCTTGGCGGCCGGGTTGACGCGCACGCGCCCCGACGCGATCTCGTCGCGGACCCGGGCGGCGTGGCGCGAGAGACGGAAGAACCAGTTCTCCTCGACGACGTGCTCGGGCAGAGGTGCGTGCTCGCCGCAGCGGCCCGAGGCGTCGAGCTCCTCGGGGGCGTAGAACTGCTCGCAGCCCGCGCAGTACAGGCCGTCGTAGGAGCGGCGGTAGAAGTCGCCCGCCTCGGCGCAGCGCCGCCACAGTGCCTCGACGCCCGGTCGGTGGCGGGGGTCGGCCGACGTCGACAGGAAGTCGTCCGTGGACAGCGACAGCGCGGAGCGCAGGTCCCGGAAGTCCTGGACGCGCTCGGTGACGAACTCCCCGACGGTGCGGCCTGCGGCCCGGGCGGCCGCCACGTTCTTCAGGGCGTGGTCGTCGGTGCCGGTCAGGAATCGGGTCGGGCGCCCGCGCAGTCGCGCGTGGCGGGCCAGGACATCGGTCTGGACGAGCTCGAGCGCATGGCCGAGGTGCGGGTCGCCGTTGACGTAGGGGATCGCCGTCGTGACGTAGAAGGTGGGGCGGCTGGTTGCCTGGGCGGTCGAGGTGGGCATGGGAAGGTTCCTCACTGCGGTGCGTGTCTGCTGTGGTACCTCGACCGCACCGGGCCCGGACGCACGAAAGGCCTCGCTGCAGCGAGGCCTTGGGTGGTGGAGCGCGTGGTCAGCGCATCACGAGGGGCCCCGGGTGGGGCGCATCATGACGGTCGACGAGCAGCTCATGGCCCGACCCTAGCAGGGTCCGGGAGCGGGGGAGGGGCTCCCGGCGCCCGCGTGCGAGCCGTCGAGGGCCGTGCCTACGGTGGCGGGCCCGAGGGTGCCGGGCGCCACGAGCGACCGGCGGTCCCCGGGTCGACGAGCCGATGCCCCGACCGAAGGGAATTTCCATGAGTGCGCGACGAACCCCCGACCAGGCACCTCCGGCGGACGTGAGCCCCACGGGCGTCCCGGCCGACCAGCGGGACCCGGACCCCCGCGCCCAGCAGGGCGACCGGCTGACCACGGCCCAGGGGCTGCGCGTCCATGACACGGACCACTCGCTCAAGGCCGGACCTCGCGGCCCGGTGCTGCTCGAGGACCATCATCTGCGCGAGAAGATCACGCACTTCGACCACGAGCGCATCCCGGAGCGGGTCGTGCACGCACGGGGAGCTGCCGCGCACGGCGTCTTCACGTCGTACGGGAACGCCTCGGCGGTCACCAAGGCGGGTTTCCTCGCGCAGGAGGGCACGGAGACCGAGGTCTTCGTCCGCTTCTCGACGGTCGCGGGGTCGCGGGGCTCGGCGGACACGGTGCGTGACGTCCGGGGCTTCTCGACGAAGTTCTACACCGACGAGGGCGTGTACGACCTGGTCGGCAACGTGATCCCCGTGTTCTTCGTCCAGGACGCGATCAAGTTCCCGGACCTGATCCACGCGGTCAAGCCCGAGCCGGACCGTGAGATCCCGCAGGCGCAGAGCGCGCACGACACGTTCTGGGACTTCGTGTCCCGGCACACCGAGGCCCAGCACACGACCATGTGGGTCATGTCGCCGCGCGGGCTCGCGGCGTCGTACCGGACGACCGAGGGGTTCGGGGTCCACACGTTCCGCATGGAGAACGCGGCGGGCGAGACCTCGCTCGTGAAGTTCCACTGGAAGCCCGTGGCAGGCGTGCACAACATGGTCTGGGAGGAGGCGCAGCTCGCGGCGGGCTTCGACCCCGACTTCCACCGGCGCGACCTGGCCGACGCGATCGAGGCGGGCGCGTTCCCCGAGTGGGAGCTGGGCCTGCAGGTCATGCCCGACACCCCGGACGAGACGTTCATGGGCATCGACCTCCTGGACCCGACCAAGATCGTGCCCGAGGAGCTGTGCCCGGTGCAGAAGGTCGGGCGGCTGCGGCTCACCGCGAACCCGTCGAACTACTTCGCCGAGACGGAGCAGGTCGCGTTCCACCCGGGCCACCTGGTGCCCGGGATCCAGGTCACCAACGACCCCTTGCTCCAGGGGCGCCTGTTCTCCTACCTGGACACGCAGATCAGCCGCCTGGGCGGACCGAACTTCGCGCAGCTCCCTATCAACCGCCCGCACGCTCCCGTCGACGACATGCTGCGTGACGGGATGCACCAGACCGCGGTCCACGAGGGGCTCGGGACGTACCAGCCGAACTCCCTGGCCGGCGGCCTCCCGGCGGTGTGCCCCGTGAGCGACCCGGGGGTGTTCGTGACGCTCCCGACCCCGGTGGCGGGCGAGAAGGTCCGGGAGAACCCCGTGTCGTTCGCCGACCACTTCACGCAGCCGCGCATGTTCTGGAACTCGCTCACGCCGATCGAGCAGACGCAGACCGTGGCCGCCTACACGTTCGAGCTCGGCAAGTGCGAGAGCGAGGACGTCCGGGTGCACCAGCTGCGGGCCCTGGCGAAGATCGACGCCGACCTGGTCGCGCGCGTCGCCGCAGGCCTGGGCCTGGCGGTCCCCGAGGGCGAGCCGGGCGACGGTCGCGAGGGTGCGGGCGAGGGCCCGGGGGCGGGCGAGCCCGACGGCGTCACGCGAACGGCCGCGATCTCGGAGGTCAGCGACGTGCCCGGGCCGATCGCGGGGAGGAACGTCGGCGTCTTCGTGGGTGACGGCGCGGGCGACGGGTTCGGGGCCCTGCGGGAGCGTGTCGAGGCCACGCAGGCCCTGCTCAAGGTGGTCGCGTCGCACGGCGGGACGGTAGGGGCCGGGGACGGCGCGCTCGCGGTGGACCGCACTCCCGCGACGGTCCGCTCGATCGAGCTCGACGCCGTGGTGATCGCCGACGGGGCCGCCGGGTCGGCGCTCGCGGCGCACCCGCGGACGCGGACGGTGCTGGAGGAGGCCTTCCGCCACGGCAAGGCGATCGCGGCCTGGGGTGACGGGGTGGACGTCCTGGTCGCCGCCGGGATCGACACCGAGGCCGAGGGTGTCCTGACGTCCGTGGCGCTGACCGACGACCTCCTCGACCGCCTGGTCGAGGCCGTGGGTCTGCACCGCGCGTGGGGCAGGCTCTCGGCGCTCGAGGCCGCTGGCACGCAGGCCTGGTAGCGGCCCCGGGCCACGCCCCACCCGGCCCGACGACGGAACGCGCCTTCCCGCGGGAGGTGCGCTCCGCCGTCGGGCCGGGAGGGGCTGCTCAGCTCGTCGAGCTCTCGATCGTCGTCTGCTCGGCCCGCATCAGGTCCTTGAGCCGGGCGGTGTCGGCGTCGTCCCACCCGTCGGGGGCGTTGAGCGCCGACCAGCCGTCCGCGTACTCGAGGTAGTAGACGTGCCCGTGGCCGGGCGGGATGTCGGAGGCGGCGGCGACGAAGAGGTCGCCCGTGAGCTGCCAGAACGTGACGAACGGCCGCCACTCGACGGCGTCGAGCACGTCGGGGCCGCGGGGTTCGCGCATCCAGTCGGGCTCGGACCAGAGGGTCGCGGGGGACCACCACGTGACCCCGTCGGACGCGTGCTGGACGTACACGACGCGTGGGGTCTCCCACGTGCCCGGCACGTCCCAGACGTTGGCAGCGCTCGACACCTCGGTGCCCCAGCGGACCTGGCGTCCCTCCTCGTACACGGGCGAGTACTCGAGCGAGCCGGGGTCGCGGTTCGTCGTGAAGTGCGTCCAGTTGGGCGTGAAGTTGGGCGTGCCCACGAACATCGCGCCGTCGGTGCGGGTCGTCATGTCCTGCAGCCCGCTGAACGCGCCCTGCGCGCCGAACGAGCCGAGCGAGATGCCGAACGCCATGAGCTGCGGCCGTGAGTCCGCGGGCTGGGCGGACCACGCCTGGTACACGGCCTCGTAGAGGGCCTTGCCGGCGTCGGGCGGGGTGCTGCGGTCGCCCACGAAGCTGATCCAGCTCGGCAGGTAGGAGTACTGCATCGAGGCGATCGCGGTGTCGCCGCCGTGCATGAGCTCGAGCGAGCTGCTCATGCCGGGGTCCACCCAGCCGGTGCCCGTCGTGGTGGCCACGACCAGGACCGAGCGGTCCCAGGCGTTCGTGCGGTCGAGCTCGTCGACCACGCGCTGCGCGGTCGCCTCGAGGTCGCCCGCGGGGTCGAGGCCCGCGTACACGCGGATGGGCTCGCGGACGTCGGCCGGGTCGATCACGTCGCCGCCCGCGGCGAACTCGGTCAGCTCGGCCTGCGTCGGGCCCAGCGCCACGAACCGGCGCCCCTCGGCGCCGAGCGACTCCCAGGACGAGCCGGACCCGGGCGAGCCCGAGCGGTCGGGGGACGTGGGCGGCGTGAGGTCGGGGTCGATCTTCTCGTTGGCGGTCGCGTAGACGTTGTTGAGCATGTGCAGCACGCCGGCCCAGATGACGCCGTTGAACAGCAGCACCACGACGACCGCGACGATCAGGCCGCTCAGGAACCGGGCGACGGGCTTGGGCACGACGTTGTCGACGAGCAGGCTGACCCACTGCGCGACGCGGCGCAGCGCTCGGGCGACCTGGAGCACGGCGAGCGCGACGAGGACCGCGACGAACACGACGACGACGTCGTTGGCGGGCGCCTGCTCGGGCATGCCGAACAGGGCGCGCAGCTCGTGCTGCCAGCGCGCGCCGAGGACCAGGAAGAGCGGCACCAGGACGAGGGTCGCGGCGCCGAGGACCCACCAGGCGATGCGGCTCACGCGCGGGCTCCAGCGGATCCGCAGCCCCACCTTGAGGGCGAACCACTCGACGAACGCGCCGATCCCGTACCCGCCGACCATGCTCATGCCCGTGATGAGCGCCTGGTAGTACCAGGCGCGGGGGATGAGCGAGGGCGTGAGCGAGTAGCAGAAGAACAGCAGGGCGAGCACGAGCCCGGTCGTGGAGAAACGTCGGAGGTAGTGCTGGAGCCACGCCCAGGCCCGACGGCGCAGCGGCGGCCGGGCGCTCGGGTCCGCGCCGGGGGGCGGGCCTGCGGTCGCTGGGGTGGGGTCGGGCGTGGTCGTCGCCAGGGGGCGGACCGTGGTCCGGGCGGCGCTCGCCGCCCGGTCGCTCGGGGCGTCCTCGGACCGGCGCGTGGCGTCTGGCTGCACGGTTGCGATCGTACGGGGCTGGGGGGATCGCGCCACCGCGAGCGAGGCGGGCCCCGCGGGGCCCGCGACGCTCACGGCAGGTAGCCGCCGATGAGGCCGTCGACCCATGCCTGCTTGTCGGCGCCCGAGCAGTCGCTCGTGTAGTTGACCCACGAGGCGCCGAAGCGGAGCGCGACGCAGTCGGCGACCTTCTCGCTCGCGTTGCTGCCGAACGCCCCTGCCATGAGGCCGTCGATCTGCGACCACGACATCCCGTGCGCCGCCATGAGGCGCCCCTGGTAGATGTGTGCCATCTCGTGGCGGATCACGTCCTTGGTCTTCGACGTCTGGTCGCCCAGCCGGGTCGCGTTGACCAGGATGGTCGACGTGTTGCCCTTCCACACGCCGCCGAGGTGGCCGGCGAGGCCGGGGTCGTCCCACGAGAGCGAGACCCCGCCGTTGCCGGGGAGCCCGCGCAGGGTCGCTTCGCCGACCTCACGGATCGAGCGGGCCGGGGCAGCCGGTGCCGCGGGCGTGGCAGCCTGTTCCGCGACCGCGGCGCGGGCGGCCTGCTCGTCGGCGGCGCGCTTCGCCGCTGCGGCCTGCTCCGCCGCCACCTTCTCGGCCGCGACGCGCGCGGCCTCCGCCGCGGCTGCCTCGGCTGCTGCGGCCTGCTCTGCGGCGAGCCGCTCGGCCTCGAGCCGTTCCGCCTCGATCCGCGCGGCCTCCGCGGCGGCGGCCTCTGCCTGCTCGACGTCGTACCGGGCGGCCTCCTGGCGGACCTGGGCGTCGAGGCGCTCGGTGCGCTCGACGGCGGCGCGGAGCCGCACGAGGCTCCGGACGAGGAGGGGGCGCGGTGCCTGTGCCGTGCTCGCGGCCTGGGCGGTCACGTCGCCGGTCGCGCGGTCCAGGGCGCTGCGCAGGACCTCGTCGACCTTGCCGGCGGACCGCTCGTGGGTGAGCACCGCGCGCTCGACGAGCCGGGTGGCCCGGGCGTGCGCCTGCGCGCGCTCTGCGTCCCGGGTGTCGACGGCGACCGCCGCGGTGCCGTCGGTCGCGGACGCCGGGGAGTCGCCGCCGCGGACGGTCGCCGTCGCGCTCACGAGCGTCACGACGAGGGCGACACCCACGAGCCGCCACCCGACGGATCGGCTGCGGGGTCGCCTGGCGGTCGAGGTCGAGCAGCGGCAGGTGTCCCCGTCGCACGTGGCCTCGCACGAGCGGGCGTCGGTCGGGTCGAGGGAGTCGCGCATGACTCCTCAATGCAGGCACGGTCGCGCTCAGCAGGTCCCGTCCGCATCGGTGCCCGTCGGTGCCGGCGGGCCCGTGGTCAGCGCTCGTCGTCCGTGGTGTCGCCGATGTATGTCGTGACGTCGTCGGGCAGACCGTCCTCGTTCATGTCGTCCGACCGCTTGCGCCGGGCGTCCCACCGCAGCGCGGTCGCGGCGAGCAGGGCCGAGGCGACCGACGCGAGGAGCACCGCGGCCTTGGCCGACTCGGTGTGCGCGGTGTCGGGGAACGACAGCTCGGCGATGAGGAGCGAGACCGTGAAGCCGATGCCCGCGAGCAGGCCCACGGGCAGCAGGTCGCGCACCCCGATGCCGGGGGCCAGGCGCAGGGGCGTGAGCCTCGTGACGAGCGCGGTGACGCCGAGCACGCCGATGCCCTTGCCGATCACGAGCCCGGCGATGATGCCGATCGCGACGGGCTGGCCGATCATCTCCCCGATCCCGCCGCCGTCGACGAGCGAGACGCCCGCCGCGAAGAACGCGAAGATCGGCAGCGCGATCCCGGCGGAGATCGGCTTGATGCGGTGCTCGTACCGGTGGGTCCGGGAGGTCCGCTCGCCGTGGATCGCGAGGGCGGGGACCGTGAAACCGAGGAGGACGCCCGCGACGGTCGCGTGGATGCCGGACGCGTGGACGAGCGCCCACACGACGACCGCGAGGGGCAGCAGGAGCCACCAGCGCGTGCGGCGGCGGCGCACCAGGACGGCGAACAGCGCGACGCCCACGAGCGCGACGCCCAGCGGTGCCCAGTGCAGGGTGTCGGTGTAGAACACGGCGATGACGACGATCGCGAGCAGGTCGTCGACCACGGCGAGCGTCAGGAGAAAGGTGCGGATCGCCGTCGGGAGCCCGCGGCCGAACACCGCGAGGACAGCGAGCGCGAACGCGATGTCGGTCGCGGTCGGGATCGCCCAGCCGTGCACGGCGTCCGCGCCCCCGCCCCACAGGGCGACGCTCACGAAGATGATCGCGGGCACGACCATGCCGCCCACGGCCGCGAGCATGGGCACGCCCGCCTCGCGCGGGTTGCGCAGCGAGCCGGCGACGAACTCCTGCTTGAGCTCGACGCCCACGACGAAGAAGAAGATCGCGAGCAGGCCGTCGGCGGCCCACGTGGACAGCGAGAGGTCCAGGTGCAGCGCCTCGGGGCCGATCGTGAAGGCCGCGAGGTCGAAGTACGCCGCACGCCAGGGCGAGTTGGCCCACAGCAGCGCGAGGACCGCGGCGCCGATCAGCAGCGCCCCACCCGTGGTCTCGCGGGTCACCCAGCGCTTCCAGCGGCGTGCGGCGCTCGGCCGGGTGGTCGCGGGAGGGACGTCGCCCGACGCCGTCGCGCCCGTCGGGGCACCCGTGCCGCCTTGCGGGTGGGCCGGGACGGGCGACGGGGAGGCCTCGCGGGGGGTCTCGTCCGGGGTGGGGGTGTGCTCGTGCGTGCTCACAGGTCTCCTGCGGTTGAGGGGTCGTCGACGTCACGCCGACCAGACTTCCCGGCACACCAGCGTCCCATCGTACGGGGTGCGTGGCTCGGCGGGTGAGCCCGTGGCGCACGGCGGGCCGACCGGCTCGGTCAGCCCGGATCCTCCACCAGTGCGGCCAGCCGGGTCACGGTGTTCCAGTTCCTCGCCGTGCCCCACACCCCGAGCGTCCGGAGCAGCACCGCGGGCGTCAGCCTCGAGGTCCCGACCCCGCCCTCGTACCAGGTGTAGCTCACGCGCCCCGACCACGCCATGTGCTCGACGCCGTACCGCGCCGGGTCCAGGGCGGCGAGCCGGTCCGGCGTGGGCGCGTGGGGGTGGAAGGCCAGCAGCAGGTGGGAGGGATCCGCCCGGGCCGCCTCGGGGAACGGGTTGTCCGCGACCGCCGCCGCCAGCTCCGCAGCGGTCAGCGTGAGCACGTCGACGTCCAGACCCAGCCGCTCGCGCAGGCCTGCGCGGACGAGGTGCGTGACGTCGTCGGGCCCCGTGATCCCCGACGTCCCCGGCGCGACGACGAGGTTCCCGCTCGCGAGGAGCGTGCGCGCTCCCGCGAACCCCGCGTCCTGCGCGACCGCGCGCAGGTCCGCCGACGGGACCTTGCGGCCCCCGCCCACGTTGACGCCCCGCAGGAGCACGGCGAACCCCGACGTCATGGGCTCAGCCCAGCAGGTCGCGCGCGGACACGGGCGCCACGGCGGGGGCCACCGCGACCGGAGGGCGCACCACGCAGCGGAAGCCGATGTGGCTCGTCGCGGTGTCGACCGCCTGCGGCGACCGGGCCGCGGGGCGGTAGCGCAGGCAGTACTCCGGCGCGCACAGGTGCGAGCCGCCCTTGAGCACCATGCGGGGGATCGTCGAGCCGGGTTCGGCGCTCGCGGCCGCACGCGGGTCCGGCGCGTCGCCGGACCCGGCGATCGCGCGGTCGGGGTGCTCGCCGGGCCCGTCCTGCGCCGCGCCCGTCAGGACGTACGCGGGGATCTCGACCGTGAGGGCGGCGCGGGCCGCCGCGACCTCGGCGGCCGAGCGCGCCCGTCCGGCGTGGTCGGGCGTGTAGTACGACGTGGTCCACTCCCAGACGTTGCCCGTCATGTCGACCAGGCCGTACCCGTTCGCGGGGAACGTCCCGACGGGACTCGTCCCGACCCACCCCTGCGCGCCCGTGTTGCGGTGGGGGAACGAGCCCTGCCAGTGGTTCGCGAGCAGCTCGCCGTCCGGGCGGTGCTCGTCGCCCCACGCGAACCGGGCGCCGTCGAGCCCACCGCGGGCCGCGTACTCCCACTCGGCCTCGGTCGGCAGCGACCGTCCTGCCCACGTCGCGTACGCCTGGGCGTCCGCGAACGAGACCTGCACGACCGGGTGGTCCTCGCGGCCCTCGACCGACGTGCCCGGCCCGTGCGGCGCGTCCCACCGTGCGCCGGGTCGCCACCGCCACCACTGCTGCGAGTCCGCGAGGTCGACGGGGCCGGTCGTGGGCGTGAACACGAGCGCTCCGGGCACGAGGTCCTCGGTCGCGACGCCGGGGTAGTCGGCGGGGTCGAGCGCGCGCTCGGCGACGGTCACGTACCCCGTCGCGGCGACGAACGCGGCGAACTGCGCGTTGGTCACGGGGTGCGCCTCGATCTCGAACGCGGCGACCGTCGCCTCGTGGGCCGGCGCCTCGTCGGGGTAGAACTCGGTCGAGCCCATGCGGAACGAGCCGCCCGGCAGGGGGACCAGGGGCGAGAGCCCGGCCGGGGCGTCGGCGTGCGCGAGCGGCGTCTCACCCTTCGGTCCACCTGTCGTGCGCGCTGCCTGCGCCGTGCCCGCTGTCCTGTCCATGCGTCTCCTCGTGTCGAGCTCGTCCTCGATGCCGTCCCGGTGTCGTCGGCGGCCGGGACCCGGCGTGCGCAAGGCCTCCCCAGGATGGTGCAGTCGTCGCTCTGACCTGCGACGACACCCGTCCGACAGGGGAGCCCCGGGCTGCTTCCCCCGACCCTAGCGCCGGGCACGTGCGTCCGTCAGCCCCGGACCTCCGGGGGACGCGCAGCCCGGGCGGTCCGGGTGCTCGCCGTGATGCCGCTCACGGGAGGGCGAACCCCCTCGACCAGACCGTTGCCCGAGGCGTATATTCCAGCCGGAGTATTCCGTCAGGGGTGAGCACGAGGAGGCGACACGGCACGCAAGGAGCTCTCCGCTGCCGCCCTGCTCCTCCTCGGGCTGCTCCACGAGCAGCCCATGCACCCCTACCAGGTCCACCAGACGCTCAAGCAGCGGGGCGACGACCGGCTCGCGAGCATCACCCCGGGCTCGGTCTACCACGCCATGGAACGGCTCGAGTCCGACGGGCTCGTCGAGGTCGTCGGCACCGACCGCGAGGGCAACCGGCCCCAGCGGACCACCTACCGCCTGACCGATGCAGGACGCGAGGTCTTCGCGGCCCGCACGGCCCGGCTGCTCGGTGCGCCGCGGCGCGAGCACCCCTGGTTCCCGCTCGCACTGTCCCAGGCCCACGCGATCGACCGGGCGAGCGCCCTCACGGCGCTGCGTGCCCGTCGCGCCGCGCTGGCCGACGAGCTCACCGCCTGGACCCGCAGGTACGACGACGTGCGGAGCCACGGGCTGCCCCGTCGCCTCCTGCTCGACGTCGAGCACGACCTCCACCGGATCGAGTCGGAGCTCACCTGGCTCGACGGCCTGCTGGCCGACCTCGACTCCGGCGCCCTGGACTGGGACGAACCCGTCCCGCAGTCCTTCCGCGACTTCGTCGCCGCCCGCTCGCGGGCCCAGGCCACGGACCACGTGCCCTGACCTTCCGCCGGGATCGCGCCCGGCGAGCGGCTGCTCGCGCAGCCTCCCGAACACACTTCTCCGACCTCAGAGGACCCCATGACCACGACCCCTCCCTCAGGGAGCCTGCCCGCGACCGGTGACCCGGCGTCGAGCGCTGCGGCGCCGTCGGCCACGGCCACCGCTCCCGCGGGCCCCGCGTCGGGCGCTCCCGCCGGACCCCCGCTCGTCGACCTCGGCGGGCGCAGCCCGTGGAGCATCCTCCCGGCCCTGTGCCTGGGCTTCTTCATGATCATGGTCGACACCACGATCGTGAACATCGCGGTGCCCACGCTCGTCGACACGTTCGACACGACCCTGACCGCGGTGGGCTGGGTCAACAGCGCCTACCTGCTCACGTACGCGGTGCTGCTCCTGCTGGCCGGTCGCCTGGGTGACCGGTTCGGCCCCAGGCCCGTGTTCGTCCTGGGGCTCGTCGTCTTCACGCTCTCCTCGCTGTGGTGCGGGCTCTCCGGGTCCGTCGAGATGCTCATCGTGGCCCGCGCGGTCCAGGGCGTGGGTGCCGCGCTCATGACCCCGCAGACCATGTCGATGATCACGCGCGTCTTCCCGCCGCGTCAGCGCGGTGCGGCGATGGGGCTGTGGGGCGCGGTCGCGGGCGTCGCGACCATCGCGGGCCCGCTGCTCGGCGGCGTGTTCGTCGAGACCTGGGGCTGGGAGTGGATCTTCTTCGTCAACATCCCCGTGGGGGTCGTGGCCCTGGTCCTGGCCCTGCGCAGCCTGCCGTCCCTGCCGACCAGCAAGCGCAGCTTCGACATGATCGGCGTCGCGCTCTCGATCGTGGGGCTGTTCCTGTTCGTGTTCGGCCTGCAGGAGGGCGAGACGTACCACTGGGGCACGGTCGTGGGCCCGCTGAGCATCTGGACGATCATCGGCCTGGGCGTCCTGGTGCTCGCGGCGTTCGTGCTGTGGCAGCGGCACCTCGGTGAGCGCGCGCTCCTGCCGCTCACGCTGTTCCACTCGCGCAACTTCTCGCTCGCGAACGTGTCCGGCATGGCCGTGTCGTTCGGCATGATCGGGATCTTCTTCCCGCTGACGATCTTCCTGCAGTCGATCCTGGGTCTCTCTCCCCTCGAGGCGGCGCTCATCAACCTGCCCGGCTCGCTCGTGTCCGGCGTCGTGGCGCCGTTCGCGGGCCGCCTCTCGGACCGGGTCCCGGGCAAGTGGGTCGTGGCCTCGGGCTTCGCGCTGCTCTCGGCCTCGGTCGTGTGGCTGAGCGTCGCGGCGACGCCCGACGCGAGCGTCTGGGCGATCGTCGCGCCCATGACCCTGTTCGGGATCGGGACGGGCGCGCTGTTCTCGCCGCTCGCGAACCTCGCGACCTCGGGGCTCGACCACCGCACGGCCGGGGCGGGCGCGGGCGCGTTCAACACGTTCCGCCAGGTGGGCGGCGTGATCGGCTCGGCCGCGATCGTCGCGACGCTCACGAGCAGGCTCTCGGCGACCCTGCCGGCCGCCGCGCGCGACGCGTCGGCGGCCCTGCCTGCCGAGCTCCGCCAGCAGTTCGTCGACGGGTTCGCCGCGGCGGGCGGCTCGCTCACCGGGGGAGCGCAGGGCATGGAGCTGCCTGCGGGCATCCCGCCCGAGGCCGCCGAGCAGATCCGCCAGGCCGCGACCACCGCGCTGCACCAGGGGTTCTCGCTCGCGGTCGGCCAGACCCTGCTCGTCACGGCGGGGGTCCTCGTGATCGGGCTCGTCGCGGCGCTCAGCATGCGTGCCACGCACGTCGCGCACGCGGACTGAGCGCACCGGTCCGCGGGGCGCCCTGCCGTGCGGACCACGGCGGACCGGGCCCGACGGCGGCACGCGAGCGCCGTCGTCGGGCCGGCTCGCGCCGTGCCGGGCGCAGGTGCCCCGCCGGCCCCGCCCGGCACCGCCCCTCAGCCGCGTCCCGCCCGCCCCGTCCCAGGGGGCGGGCGGGACGCTCACGTGAACAGCTCGTGACATCTCGGACGCACGGCGTGTTGCCTCGACACGGGAGAACCGCACGGGCGTAGTTTCGAACGTGACGGACGACACACGTCGTCCTCCGGGAGGCCGTCCGATGGAGTCTTCGCTCCGTGCAGGAGGGCCGGCACCGGCCCTTCGTCGGCCGGTCGCCTGCCCTACCCAGCGAGAACGGCGCCGCGCGCCGGAGGGAGCCTGCTGTGGTCCGAACCGCCCCTGCTTCTGGAGCTGCACCCGACGTCACCGTCGAGTCCCCTGAACCGACCCCTGCCGGGCGTCGCACCTTCGTCATCGACACGTCCGTGCTCCTGTCCGATCCGCGAGCCATGCTGCGGTTCGCCGAGCACGACGTCGTCCTGCCCGTCGTCGTCATCACCGAGCTCGAGGCCAAGCGGCACCACGCCGAGCTCGGGTACTTCGCCCGCAGCGCGCTGCGCATGCTCGACGACCTGCGGGTCAGGCACGGGCGTCTCGACGCCCCGCTGCCCGTGGGGGCCGTGGGCGGGACGCTGCGCGTCGAGCTCAACCACACGGACCCGACGGTGCTCCCCGCAGGGTTCCGCCTGGGTGACAACGACACGCGCATCCTCTCGGTCGCGGCCAACCTCGCGAGCGAGGGCTGCGACGTGACCGTGGTGTCCAAGGACCTGCCCATGCGGGTCAAGGCCTCCGCCGTGGGGCTGCGTGCCGAGGAGTACCGGGCCGAGCTCGCGATCGACTCGGGCTGGACCGGCATGGGCGAGATCGACGTGAGCGACGAGCAGATGGCCGACCTGTGGGAGCACGAGTCGGTCGAGCTCTCGGCGCTCGACGCCGCCACGGTCGCGGCCGCCGAGCCGCTCCTGGTGCACTCCGGGCTCGTGGTCCACTCGCCGCGGGGCTCTGCGCTGGGCAGGGTCACGGCCGACAAGCACGTGCAGCTCGTCCGGGGCGACCAGGACGTGTTCGGCGTGCACGGGCGCTCGGCCGAGCAGCGCATCGCGATCGACCTGCTGCTCGACCAGGAGATCGGGATCGTGTCGCTCGGCGGGCGTGCCGGCACGGGCAAGTCCGCGCTCGCGCTGTGCGCGGGCCTCGAGGCGGTGCTCGAGAAGCGGCAGCACCGCAAGATCATGGTCTTCCGCCCCCTGTACGCCGTGGGCGGCCAGGAGCTCGGCTACCTGCCGGGCTCCGAGGCCGAGAAGATGAACCCGTGGGCGCAGGCGGTGTTCGACACCCTGGGGGCGCTCGTGTCCACGGAGGTCATGGACGAGATCGTGGACCGTGACGTCCTGGAGGTCCTGCCCCTGACCCACATCCGGGGGCGCTCGCTCCACGACGCGTTCGTCATCGTCGACGAGGCCCAGTCCCTCGAGCGCAACGTCCTGCTGACCGTGCTCTCGCGCATCGGGCAGTCCTCCCGGGTCGTCCTCACGCACGACGTCGCGCAGCGTGACAACCTGCGCGTCGGGCGGCACGACGGCGTCGCCGCGGTGATCGAGGCGCTCAAGGGGCACCCGCTGTTCGCGCACGTGACCCTGACGCGCTCCGAGCGCTCGCCCGTCGCGGCGCTCGTGACGGAGATGCTGGAGAGCATCGAGGTCTGAGCCCGGCGCCCGTCGTGGCCCCGGTGCGCGTGCCTCGGGGCCACGACGCGGCGCGAGCGAGCCCGGCACCGGCGCGCGCCCATCTCACCCGTCGCGCCCGTCGCGCCCGGCGGGCGAGTCGGGACGGGCCGCGGCGCGACGGCACGGCATCATCGACGGATGAGCCCAGGCCCCGCAGCCCTCGTCCCGCCGGATCCCGCCTGGGGCGAGCAGGCGGTGGGGCTCCTCGCGGTCGTGCGGTCCGCCTTCGCCGTCCTGGACGGGGCGCAGGGCATGGCCTACGACCACATCGGGTCCACGGCCGTGCCCGGCCTCGCCGCCAAGCCGTTCCTGGACCTGCAGGTGCGCGTCCCGGTCCTCGTGGCCGTCGAGGACTACGAGGACGCGCTGCGCGCGACGACGTTCGTCCGGGCGCGGGGGAGCCGTCCGGACTCCCCGGGGGTCACGGCCGACGTCCCGCGGGGGACCTCACGCCCGGACGACCCGCTCGTCTGGCGTAAGGCGCTCTTCGTGTCGGAGGCGCCGGCGGCGATCCTCCACGTCCGCCGGGCCGACTCGCCCTGGGCCGCGTACACGGTCGCCCTCCGGGACCTGCTGCGAGAGGACGCGGGCCGGCGCACGCAGTACGAGGGCCTGAAGCGGCGGCTCGCGCACGAGCACGCCGCCGACGAGGACTACGACGACTACACGCGCGCCAAGACGGTGTTCTTCGACGAGGTCCAGGACGAGCTCGAGCGCAGGGTGCGGGCCGTCGGCGGGCCGGTCAGGTCCGCGCCGTACCGCTGACGCGGGACGCGCCACGCCGCGCGTGGACGAGCACGACGGCCAGCACGCCGACCACCGCGCCCACGGCCGTGTCGAGGGCCCGGTCGAGCGCGATGCCCTCGCCCGACCCGCCGAGCGACGTCATGAGCAGCGCCATGGGCGTGATGGTCAGCATCGCGAGGCCGTAGTGGCGTCCGACGACGATCTCGGTCACGACCTGCAGCGCGACGACGAGCGCCGCGGTCGCCCAGAAGCCGAGGTGCGCGTCGAGCAGCGGCCACGCGACCAGGGCGCCGACGACCGTGCCGAGCGCGCGCTGGAGCGCGCGGACCACGGCGTGCTGCGTCGTCGTGCCCTGGAGGGTCGCGGTCGCGCCCATCGCGGCCCAGGCGGGGTGGCCGAACCCGGCGACGTGCGCGACCGCGGCCGCGACCGCCGCGGCGAGCGTCACGCGGAGCGAGCGCAGCCGCCAGCCTGCGCTCCCGGTGAGGGACTCGCGCGCGGTCGCGCGCAGCGTCAGGCGTGGCGGCAGGTCGGCGGGCGTCCCGGCGGCCCCGGAGAGGTCGTCGGCGAGCCGCAGCGCGGTGGCGCGCGTGCGTCGGTGGGAGGCGTCGTCGGCGAGGACGCGCCGTGCGAGGGCCACGGCGTCGTGCGCCCGCCCGACGGCGCCGCGGTCGTCGGGCGCGAGGGCGGCGGCCTCGGCGGCGAGGGTCGCGCGGCGCACCGCGAGCCGGGCCGGTCCGCTGGGACGGAACAGGAAGCCGGCGAGGCACACGACCCAGGCGACGGCCACGCCCAGGAGCCCGGCGAGGCCGCGCGGGGCGAGGTCGGCGAACGTGGGGGCGCCGGCGAGCCCGGCACCGGCGGCGAAGACCACGATGGTCGCGCCGGGTGGCCCGGTGCGCAGGAGCTGGCACAGCGCGGTCATCCCGCCCGCGAGCAGGGCGACCACCCCGAGCGCGACCCAGGTGGGGGCGCCTGCGGCCGTGACCGCGGACGTGAGGAGGATCGACCCGACCATGGCCACGCCCACGAGCGTGAGCAGCGCCGCCCGGCGCCGGTACGGGTCGAACCGTCCGTAGAGCGACGTGAGCGCTCCGAGGGCCGCGAAGCCTGCGAGGTCCTGGTGGCCGCTCGTGGCGGCGATCACCAGGGCGATCGCGACGCTCGCTCCGCAGAGCAGGGCCGCGGCGAGCGTCGCGTCGACCGAGGTGAGCCGCAGGGCCGCACGCAGGTGCGCGGGGTCGAGGACCTCGCGCGCCGCGGTGCGCACGGGAGAGCCGTGGTCGGGTGGGCGCTGGTCGGTGGGGGTGTGGCCGGGCGCAGCGGTGGTGAGGGGGGAGGAGAGTGGCATCTCTTCGAGGATACGCTTCGTTCGAAGATGTTTCACAAGTGAACTATCTGCGCCGAGGCCCTACCCTGGTGCCGTGGACTACGTGGAACGCCTGCGCGAGCAGTGGGCGCAGCAGATGCCCGACGTCGACGTGTCGCCCATCGACTCGATCGGCCGGATCACCCGCATCGCGGCGCTCCTGGCGGAGTCGAGCGACACGGTGCTCGCGCAGCGGTCGCTGACCCGCCCCGAGCTCGAGGTCCTCACCGCGCTCCGACGCGCCGGCCGCCCCCTGCGGGCCCGCGAGGTCACGACCATCACCCGGGCCCCCGGTGCCTCGATCAGCAAGCGCCTCGACCACCTCGAACGCGAAGGCCTCGTCGAGCGGACCGTCGTCGAGCGCGACCGCCGGGGTGTGCTGCTCTCGCTCACCGAGGAGGGGACCCGGCTCGTCGACGAGCTCTTCCCCGCCCAGCTCGACCGCGAGCGTGCCGCGCTCGACGGGCTCACCGACGACGAGCGCACGCGCCTCGCCGAGCTGCTCGCGATCGTGCTGCGCCGCGTGGACCCCGTCGAGTACTGACGCCGTCCCCGGCCCGGGACGACGAACGGCGTGGGCCGGGTGTCAGCAC
>NZ_JAMXIO010000013.1:0-103605 GCF_059651515.1 Oerskovia sp. 140933 | reverse complement strand
GCCCGGACGACCTCGACCCCGTTCTCGCGCTCCGGCGACACGGAGCGGGGCGGCTAGTGGGCGGCGGCCGCCACGGACGCGAGCGTCTGCTCGACGACGGCGATCTCCTCGGTGGCCCCCGTGATCCCGGAGCGCATCACGAGCACCGAGGAGAAGAACCCGTCGGCGCACGCCTGCCCGGTGAGCGCCTGCGGGTCCTCGAGCGTCGGCACGATGTTCACCGTCTCGGTCTGACCGGGTGCGCCTCCCGCGATCTCGACCATCGTCGAGAAGACGTCGCACGCCTGGGCGGCCTCGAGCTGCTCGCCGCTGCCGACCAGCTCGGACGCCTCCCGGATCTTCCGGGTGTTCTCGGCGTCGTCGACCATGCCGCTCGCCTCGAGCTGCTGCAGCATCTCGGGCAGCCGGGCGGCCCAGTCCTCGGCCGGGACGCGCGACACCTGGACCGTCGTGCCGGCGGGGTCGCCCCAGACGCAAGCCGGGAACCCCTCGTTGCCCGCGACGTTCGTCTCGTACGGACCGTCCAGGGCCTGGCCGGCCAGGGCGGTCACCTGGTCGGCGTCGACCAGCGCGCACGCCGCTTCCCCGGCCTGCGTCGGGGACTCGACTGCCGGCTCGCTGACCGCTGCCGTGGGGGTGGGCGCGTCGACCGCGGCCGGTACGTCACCCCCGGCGGACGACGAGCATCCCGCGAGGAGCATCGTGCCGAGCACACCGGGAAGGACGACGGAGAGGACCAGCCTCGGCAACGAGTTCACCGACGAATCCAACCATATGGTCGGGGTTGTCCCCGTGAAGCGCGGCGGGTGCGCCAGGTCGTGGCGCCACGACGGGACGCGACGGAGGGGCGCGCCGCAGGGGCGCGCCGCGCACGACCCCCGCCCCTCGCGCCCCGGCCCCAGCCGCTCGCCGGGCCCCTCGGCCCGGCCACGTGCGGCGACGCCGCGCTCAGCCCTCGCCGCCCGGCACCTTGTCCTTCACGTCGTCGTACCCCTGGCTCCCGGGCAGCTCGGCAGGCGCGTACACGAGGTGCACCACGCCGGTCGGGAAGACCTCCGAACGCAGCAGCCGCAGGGGGTAGATCGGTGCCCCCTCGTCGAAGAGCCGCTCCCCCTTGCGGGCGGCGACCGGGTGGACCAGCAGGCTGAGCTCGTCCACGAGCCCCGCCGCGAGGAGCTGCCGGACCACCGAGAGCGAGCCCGGCACCAGCACCTTCCCGAGCCCCGGGGTCTCCTTGAGCGTCGTCACCGCCTCGACCAGGTCGCCGTCGAGCCTCTCGACGTTGCGCCAGCCGAGGTCCGTGTCCTGACGGGTCGCGACGACCTTGCGCAGGTCGCCGAGCCGCTTCGCGAACTCCGCGTCCTCCTCCCCGGCCTGCTCACGGCCGGGCCAGGCGCTCGCGAAGCTGTCGTAGGTGCTGCGCCCCAGCAGGAGGACGTCGACGCCCGAGTAGTCCTCGTCGACCGCAGCGCTCATGTGGTCGTCGAAGTACGGGAAGTGCCAGTCCGGGTCGATCTCGGCGACGCCGTCGAGCGAGATGAACAGGGTCGAGACGAGCTTCGCCATGGTGGTGCCCTTCGGGAGTCTGCGGGTACGACGGTTGGACCAGGACCGGATCTCGAACTCATCGGTGCCCTGGTCCCACCGTGGCACGCGCGAGGGCCCGGGGCGCGCGGAGGGGCGCGACGTCATCGGCCACCCTCAGCCGCATGCCGAAGCACGCCCCTACCGACGCACCGTGCACCCGAGGAGGAACCGGTCAGGCGACCCATCGCCCAACTCGACTGCGAACACAACAGCCGCTACGACGCCGCCACGGCGACCGTAGACTCCTCGTCCTCCCAGGCGCGCAGGCTGCGGATGGACAGCACGCACAGCAGGGCCGCGACCGCGAAGATGCCCCCGGCGATCATGAAGGGAGTGCGGTAGCCGAGTGCAGACGCGAGCACTCCACCAGCCGCGGCCCCGACCGTCAACCCGATGAGTCCCAGCAGACGGCTCACCGACCCGACACGCCCCATCACCCGTGCCGGTGTCGCGCGCTGACGGATCGAAGCGGCCATGATGTTCCACACCACCGCATGCGCGATGTACGCCGCGAGCGCGATCGCCACAACCACAACATTCGTCGTCGAGGCGATCACGATGAAGGACACCGCACCGAGGCTCAACGCAGCGACGATCGACCACCCGTATCCGATCAGTCGGCGAAGCCTGGTGGCGACGACGCTGCCCAGAAGCCCTCCCAAAGCGGAGAAGGAGAGCAGAAGTCCATACCCAGTGGCATCCAGCCCCAAGACATCGCGGGCGTAGAGGACGAGGTACGAGAAGGGGATCATGTAGGCGACACACGCAAGGCTGCCGACAAGGACGAGCAGCCGCACGACGCGGTGGCGGGCCGTCCACTCCGCACCCTCGCGAATCGAAGCCAGCAGACTGGCACGGCTCTCCTTCGGCCCGGCCGGTGGAATCGAGTAGTTTCCGCGCAGACGCCAGTAGGCGAAGCCAGCCATCAGGAAGGCCACCGCGGTCAAGGCGGAAGGCGCGAACGCCGCCATCGCGAAGAGGAATCCGCCGAGAGGTGGTCCGATGAACTCGTCCACGACCGTCTGCGTGCCAGCAATCTGAGAGTTGGCCCGGTCGAGGCCATCGGCAGGAACCGCCTGAGGGAGGACGGCGAACGCCGTGCTGTCAGAAAGCGTCTCGACCACACCCATCGCCGCGTAGACGGCGTACAGCGCGACCAGCGGAGCAGCGTCAGCCAGCACGAGTGCCGTGAGGACCGCGAAGATGGCGGCGCGGGAGAAATTGGCAAGATAGAGCAGTCGCCGCCGGTCAACGCGGTCGATGAGGACACCGATTCCGAGGACGGACAGAACGCGAGGCGCCGAATAGGCGACCGCGAGTCCGGAGATCGCCAGCGGGTTGTCCGTGAGCGTGGCAGCGAGGAGCGGCAACGCAATGAACGTTATCCCGTCCGCCAGGTTCGACGACGCATTCCCGAACCAAATGCGACGGTACTCGTCTCCCAATGTCATGCGCGATCCCTTACTCGATGTTGTGCCTGGTCCAGATGCTTGCTCACAGGTTGATCCTGTCCGTCGGCGACCGACTTCGCGATCGCCTCGAAGAGACGCACCACGGGCTGGACATCGTCGCCGCCCAGGACATCGGTCGAGTACTCCACGGTGAGGTACTCGAAATCGCGGTCGCCGCGTCCGACCGTGGCCGCGATGTCGAACTTCGAAGTCGTCCCCACCCCCTCCATCTCTCGGACCTCGACCCCCGGAAGGCGCAACTGGCTCCCACGGCTGTAGTCATAGGAGAACGTGGCCTGGATCAGCGTTGGGTGGGCCGCAGACCGCGCGGGCGCGAGAGCCTCGACGACGGCATCGAAGGGCACGTCCTGATGAGAGTAGGCCGACTCGGTGAACGCACGATAGGAACCGACGAGATCCACGATCGAGGGGTCCTGCCGGACATCGACCCGCAGCACGACCGTATTCGAGCACGACCGTATTCGCGAACATCCCGACGGTCCGATTCAACCGGTGGTCATACCTGCCGGAGACCGGTGTCCCAAACAGCACGTCGCCGACCCCGGCGATAGCCGCCAAGGTCAACCCGAAGACGAGCGACGAGGCCACAAACGGCGTGACGTCGAATTCGTCCGCGAGCCGCTGCAGTGCGCAGGCCGTCGGCTCGGTCAGCGCGCAGCGGACTGACGAGCCTTCCGAACTGCGCGCCGCGGGCAGAGGGCGTGCCCAGCGTCAAGAGTGTCGGCGCATCGCCCAGGAGGTTCTTCCAACGCTCGACGCCACGAGCCGACTGCGGCAAGGCGAGGTCCTCCGCTTGCCAGACCACATGATCGATAGCTCGCACCCGCCGGGGGAAGCCCGTCCGCGTCACCGTCCATGCTGAGTGTCGTGAGATCGTCCTCGAGAATTCCCAGGGACCACCCGTCCAGGACAACGTGATGCGCCGCGAGCATGAGGAGATGTCGATCTTCCCTCACCGCGATGAGTTCCGCGCGGAACAACGATCCACCGTCGAGGTCGAAGGGCATCGAAGCAAACGCATCGAAACGCTCGGCGGCTGCCTCGTCGCTCTCGATGCCTGGCTCTTGCGCTGTTCTGCGAGATTTCGCCGGGCCGTGGCGGCGGCGCGCGACCTTGCGCTGCTCGATCCGGGCAGGACGATGTCGTTGACGCCCCGCAACCAACCTTTTCGCGGCCTGTGACAGGAGCGGCTCAGTCGCCCGGCCACTCCCCCGTCCACTTCTGGAAGGCGCGCGCCCCGCCACGATCGATCAGCGCCTTGACGCCGGAGAACACCGCTCCCTGGATGAGCGACGCGACGAGGATCTCGCGCAGCGGGTACTCGGACTGCAACGGCGTGGGTGCGTCCTTGCGGTGACCCGGCGAGACGCGCTTGTAGACCTGCTTGAACACCTGGCCGGCGATCAGGCCGCCGATGATCGAGCTGACCAGCCCGAACGGGCGGTACAGGATCTTCGCGGCCTTGCCGCCGTGCTCCTCGGTGCGGTCGGACACGTGGTCGTTCGTGGTGCTCGTCATCGTTCGACGCTAACGCGGCGCGCGTCGGGTCGCAGGACGGGCGGCGCTGCCGCCGGTGCGGTCAGCGGTCCGCCTGCCCGGGGAGCCGCCCGCGGACCGGCGGATCACGAGTCCGCCGGTATCACCGCGCACCCCGCACGGTCGAGCACGACCCGGACCCGCTCCCCCGGCGCGGGCGCGAGCGGGTGCTGCGCGGCGCCGTCGGGCCCCGGCACCGGGGGCACGCCCCGACCGGGCGCACCGGCGGGCTCCCCGAGCGCGACCACGCGCCGGGTCCCCGCCCCGAGGTCCACGTCGACCGTGACCTCGGTGCGCCCGCGCCGGAACGCGCTGCGCACGACGGTGCCGGACCACTCCTCCGGGCCACCCGGGCCACCCGGGCCACCCGGGCCACCCGGGCCCCCCTCCCGGACGGACGGCTCGTCGGACAGCACGAGCCCCGTCGGGCCGATCGCCAGCGCCTCTCCGGCCGCAGGCAGCGGCACGAACGCCTGGTAGCCCAGGAACTGCGCGACCCGCCGTGAGGCGGGCGCGCGCCACAGGTCCTCGGGGGCCGCGAGCTGGAGCAGGCGCCCGGCGTCCATGACGGCGACGCGGTCGGCCACGGTGAAGGCCTCGTCGTGGTCGTGCGTCACGAACAGCGCGGTGGTCCCGGTCGCGACGAGGGCTGCGCGCAGGTCTCCGGCGAGCCGGTCGCGCAGCCCGCGGTCGAGCGCCGACAGCGGCTCGTCGAGCAGCAGGAGCTGCGGCTCGGGCGCCAGGGCGCGCGCGAGCGCGACGCGCTGCCGCTCCCCGCCGCTCAGGGTCGTCACGGGCCGCGGCCCGTAGCCCGCGAGCCCCACGAGGTCGAGCAGCTCGGCCACGCGGCCGCTCGCCGCGGCCCGGCGGACCCCCGCCATCCGCAGCCCGAACGCCACGTTCCCCGCGACGTCCCGGTGCGGGAAGAGCTGCCCCTCCTGGAACATGAGCCCGAACCCGCGCCGGTGCACGGGCACCCCCGCGAGGTCTCGCCCGTCCCACGCGATGCTCCCGCCCGCGACGGGCTCGAGCCCCGCGACCGCGCGCAGCAGGCTCGACTTGCCGCACCCGCTCGGGCCCAGCAGCGCGAGCACCTCGCCCGGGGCGAGGTCGAGGCTCACGCCCCGCACGGCCGTCGTCCCGGGACCCTTGCCGGACGCGGGGTCCGGGTAGTGCACGACGACGTCGCGCACCGCGAGCCCCCGGCCCGCCACGCCCCTGGCCGGGTCGTGCGGCACGTGCGGCACGTGCGGCACAGCCGAGCCGTCGAGGCCTTCGCTCCGATCCACCACCGTGGCTCCGTCCATCAGAACTCTCCTGCCGAGCGGTCGCCGCGCAGGCGCTCCGCCACCATCATCACCGTTGCCGTGAGGACCGCGAGCACGACGCTCGCGGCCAGTGCCATGCCGTAGTTCTCCGCGCCGGGCCTGCCGATGAGCCGGAAGATGACCACGGGGAGCGTCGCGGTGTCGGGCCGGGCGAGGAACGACGTCGCACCGAACTCCCCGAGCGACACCGCGAACGCGAACCCGATCGCCAGGCCCAGGGACCGGGCGGCGATGGGCCCGTCGACCGCGGCGAACACGCGCGCGGGAGACGCCCCGAGGGTCGCGGCGGCCTCGCGCAGGCGCGGGTCGATCGCGCGCAGCACGGGCAGCACGGTCCGGACCACGAGCGGGATCGCGACGACCGCCTGCGCGATCGGGACGAGCAGCCCGGAGGTCCGCAGGTCGACGTCGAGACCGAGGGGCTTGTCGAGCGTGATGAGGAAGCCGAACCCGACCGTCACGGCCGAGACCCCGAGCGGGAGCATGAAGACCGAGTCGAGCGCGCTGATCGCCCGCCGCCCCGTGCGCGAGCGGGGGCGCCGGGAGACGACGAGCGCCACGAGCCCGCCGATCACGACCGCGAGCAGCGTCGCGACCGCGGCGGTCCGCAGGGAGTTCGCGGTCGCCTCCCACACCGTGACGCTCAGGGCGTTGCGGCCGCCGGTCGTGCCGAGGTTCGCGTAGTTCTGCAGGCTCCAGCCCGCGGGGGTCTGGAACGAGCGCACGAGGAGGTTGACGAGCGGCAGCGCGATCAGGCCCAGCACGACGACGGCGGTCACCGCGAGCGGGGCGGCGTCGGCCCGCAGGCGCAACGGGCGGGCAGCGGAGGTCGCGGCGGACAGGTTGAGCGCCCTCTCGCGCCGGGAGCGGGTCCGGCTCGCGACGCTCAGCGCGACCACGACGACGACGAGCTGCACGACCGACAGCACCGCGGCCGTGCGCAGGTCGAGGAACTGGGTCGTCTGGATCCAGATCTCGGTCTCGATGGTCCCGTACTGGATGCCGCCCAGGACGAGGACGACGCCGAACGCCGTGGCGCAGAACAGGAACACGATCGACGCGGCGGACGCGATGGCCGGGGCCAGCGACGGCAGCGTCACGGACCGGAACGCGCGCCACGGCGAGGCGCCCAGCGCGCGGGCGGCCTCCTCGGCGCGCGGATCGAGGTGCTCCCAGAGCCCACCGACGGTCCGCACCACGACCGAGTAGTTGAAGAACACGAGCGCCAGGACGATCGCCCCGAACGTGCCGTCGAGCCGCAGGAACCCCAGGAGGCCGCCCTCGACCAGCAGGGACCGGAACGCGACGCCGACCACGACGGTCGGCAGCACGAACGGCACGGTCACGAACGCGCGCAGGAACGTGCGTCCCCGGAACCTGCACCGGTACAGCACGTACGCGCCGGGCACGCCGAGCAGCACCGAGATCACGGTCCCGAGCACGCCCTGCCACAGCGTCAGGCCGATGATGCGCCAGGTCCGCGGCTCGGAGAACACCTCGGCGAAGCCGGAGAGGTCGAGGGAGGCACCGGCGGCGTCGTGGGTGACGAACCCGCGTGCGACGAGCGTCGCGACGGGCCAGGCGAAGAACACCCCGAGGAACAGCAGCGGCAGCCCGGCGGCGAGCCCCCACAGGAGGACCCGCCCGCCGCGCTGCAACCCCGGGGGCACGCGGATCGTGCTCAGCCGATCACGGTCGACGTCCACGTCTTGATCCACTCGTCGCGGTGGGCCGTGATGTCGGCCGGAGAGACCTCGTAGGGCTCCGGGGACAGGGGCGCGAACTCGGCCCAGCCCTCGGGCAGCGCGATGTCCGCGTTCGCGGGGTACATGTACATGTTGTCGGCGACGTCCGCCTGGAACGCGTCGCTCACGAGGAAGTCGACGAGCTGCTGGGCCCCCTCGGGGTTCTTGGCGCCGGCGAGCACGCCCGCGTACTCGACCTGGCGGAAGCAGGTGTCGAGCAGCGCGCCCGTGGTCGTCGACGTCCCGTCCTCCGACACGGTGAACGCGGGCGACGTCGAGTACGACAGGGCGAGGGGACGCTGCCCCTTGCCCTCGCCCCCGGAGAAGTCGACCGAGTAGGCGTCGGACCAGCCGTCGACGACCTTGACGCCGTTGTCCTTGAGCCTGCTCCAGTAGCCCTCCCAGCCGTCACCCGAGTCGGACGTGCCGTAGGCGCCGACGGTCGCGAGCAGGAACGAGAGCCCGGGGGACGACGTCGCGGGGTTGGTCACGACGAGCAGGTCCTTGTACTCGGGCTTCGTCAGGTCGTCGAGGGTCACGGGCTCGGCGAGGCCCTTGTCGGCGAACCAGCCGTGGTCGACGTTGACGCACACGTCGCCCAGGTCCACGGGGGTCAGCGCGCCGTCGCCGATCGCGTACTGCGCGGCCGAGTCCGCAAGGCCTGCGGGGAAGTAGGAGTCGAGGACGCCCTCGTCGATCGCGCGGGTCGCGAACGTGTTGTCGATCCCGAACACGACGTCGCCCAGCGGCGCGTCCTTGGTCAGGACGAGCTGGTTGACGAGCGCCCCGCCGTCGCCCGGCGCGACCTGCTTCACGGTCAGCCCGGACTCCTCCTCGAACGCGGCGAGGACCTCGTCGCTCACGGCGAACGAGTCGTGGGTCACGAGCGTGACGGTGTCCGTGGCGGTGCTGTCGCCCGAGCCGCTGTCGGCTGCGCCGGCGCACGCCGTCAGGGCCAGGGCGCTGATCCCGCCGACGAGCCCGAGGCCGAGCCTGCGGGGGGTGCTGCGGCGGGTACTGATGGTGTTCACGTGTCCTCCTTGGACTCACAGGAGGGGGACCTCGCGCACGGGAGGTCCCGTGAGCGAGGCTAGAGAAGCCCGACTTCCTCCACCGGTGCTAACCGGATCAGGTTCGAGGGTCTGCGGTGGTCCGCACTCTCAGCGCCCGTCGCCCGGTGTTCCCGGGGCGGTCGGCGCTCCCCTGTCGTTCACCTGCGACTTTACACCGGGGCCCGACGGCGTGGGCAGCCGTCCGGCGTACGGCGTCGCCCGGGGCGCGCCGCCCCCGGGGCGACGACTACGGTGGGAGGTGAGCTTCGCCGTCGGGCCTGCGGGTACGCCGGCGGCACCGCCCCGCCCCGCACCCTGGAGGAACACATGGCCGACAACGATCAGACCCTCGCCGAGAAGGTCACGACCGTCGCGCTGACGCTGGCCGCAGGCTGGGTCGCGCAGAAGGCCGTGAGCTACGCGTGGGCCAAGGCCACGGGGCACGACGCCCCCAAGGACCTGGACGACCCGGAGGTCGGGATCATCAGCGCGGTCACGTTCGCCGCGGCCGCCGCGGCCGCGAGCGTGTTCGCTCGCCGGTTCGCGGGGCGCGAGGCCAAGCGCGTCGTGAAGCGGTTCGTCGCACGCGCGCACTGACACCCGGCACGGGACAGAGGCGAACGGTCGAGGGAGAGGGCTAGGACCCTCCACCTCGACCGTTCGCCTCTCTGCCGGCGCGGGACGCGTCACGCCGTGAGCATCGCCGCCGGGTTCTCGTGCGTCAGACGGCGCAGCACGTCACGCTCGACGCCCCGCCGGGCCAGCATCTCGGTGAAGACCGTCGGCACGTACGCGAACCCGTTGCCGCCGTTCTGCACCCACATCTGCTTGAGGAACACGTCGTGGCTCATGAGCACCTGGCCCGCGAACCCCGCCTCGACCAGCCGGTGCACCGCACCCGCGGTCGTGTGCGGGTCCGGCGAGACACCCTCCTTGGGGTACGTGATGTCCATGCCGACCATGTCGAACTCGAGCCACACCCCGCGCTCCGCGACGGCCCGCTGGTAGTCGGGGTCCTCGGCCGAGGGGTCCATGTGGCACAGCACGACCTTCTCCGGCCGCACGCCCACCTCGTCGACCACGAGATCGAGGATCTCGTGCGCCCGACGCTGCCAGCCCGGCAGGTGGATCTGCATCGCGACCTGCGGGTGCTCGAGCTGAGCCAGGGCCGAGGCCCGCAGCGACGCCCGCTCGCCCGCCGTGAAGTCCGGCGAGACGCCGATCTCCCCGATCACGCCCGGACGGATGCCCGTGTCCCGGACGCCCTCGGACAGCTCGCGCGAGATCGCCGCGGCCTGCGCGTCCACGACCTGCGCCGTGATGCGCTCACCCTCGAACTTCTCGAGGTAGGCCCCCGCACCCATGACGACGTTGAGGCCCGTGCGACGCGCCACGTCCAGCAGGCGCTCGGGGTTGCGCCCGATCGCCTCGCTCGACGTCGCGTCCACGACGGTCCGTCCGCCGAGGGCCGCGAAGCTGCGGATCTCGGCCTCGACGGCCGCGACCGGCTTGTCGGCGATGTTGTCGGCGCAGCAGTACGGGTCCTGGCGCAGCGCCCAGGCGACCGAGGCGGAGACCGGCTCGCGGACCACGGCCTGGGAGAACTCGTAGCTCGGCGCGTCGAGCACACCGGAGAGGTCGTTGAACAGGTGCTCGTGGGGCAGGGTCAGCCCCAGGTCCTGTGCGGCGACGGGTCCGGTGACCGTCTGGACGAACCCTGCCGGCGTGACGTTCATCGCGGGCTCACCTCTCCTGCTTCACCACCGCCGACGGCGGCGGCCACTGCGGTGTCGGCTGTCGCCTCCGGCGACTTCCCCGACGGGATCATGCCGATCACCGCGGCGATCAGCGCGATCACGGTGCCGATGATCGTGGCGGCGTAGATCGTGTGGCCGAGCGACGGGATCGCAGCGTCGATGAGGAGCGAGCCGACGAGCTGACCCGCGGTGGACGCGAGCCCCAGGAGCAGCAGCCCCAGCCCGCGGACCAGGAGAGCCATGAGGGCGATCGAGAGGAGGCCGAGCGGGCCGCCCAGGTACATCCACCACGAGCCGGGGAGCTGGAAGTCGACGCCCGAGGTCATGGCGCGGATCGCGTAGGCGATGCCGAGGGCCGTGAAGCCGACCAGGAAGTTCCAGCCGATCGAGACGAGCATCGAGCCCGTGGCGTCGGCGACGGCCGCGTTGCCCGCGGGCTGCCAGCCGGCGAGGAGACCGCCGACGAACGGCATGATCGCGAGGGCGATGGTGTGCGGGGCCGAGAAGTTCGGCGAGATGACGATGACCGTCGCGACGATCGCGAGGACCGCGCCGGCGAGGCGGAAGAACGTGAGCGGCTGCTTGACCGAGGCCGTGACCCCCAGGCGGTCGCACACGACGCCCGAGATGACCAGACCCGAGATCAGGGAGATCTGGAACGTCGCGACGCCCAGGACACCGACCGTCACACCCTCCGAGAGGACGATGACCGCGCCGCACAGACCTGCGAGGAAGTTCCACCACGGGATGGTGCGGCCCTTGATGAGGCTCGGGATCGCGAGCGCCTCGCGGCGCGTCACGGGCCGTGCGAACACGATGACGAACATGAGGACCAGGCCCGTGCCGAACGAGATGAGGGCGGCCGCGTGGCCGTCGCCGATCGACTTGCCGAGCTGACCGTTGACCGCGGCCTGCATGGGCCCGAGGGCCCCGGCGAGGACGGTCGCGAGGACGAGCAGGGCGGTCGCGGTGCTCTTGACCTTGCTGCGCTGGGCCGACGGGCTGGTCGTCTGGGCGCCTCCCGGGCGGGAGACGGACCCCGGCGTGGTGTGCTTCATTGCTTGGCCGTGCCTTTCATCTTTCGACGGTACGTCGGATCGGAGGACCGATCGAACGACCAGCCCTGGATCGACGGTGAGCGGTCGTTCTGGGTGGGGGTCGTGCGGGTCGTTCTGGGTGGGGGTCGTGCGGGGAGAGAAGGTCTGGAGGGCTAGTGCTCCGGCGTCGGGCTCTGCGGGAGGGCAGGGACCTCGTCGGCGAGCGGCAGGGACTCGATGGCCCCGTCGCGAGTGGTCGTGAGGGCCGCGACGCGGGACGCCCAGCGGGCGGCCCCGACGAGGTCCTCGCCGCGCAGCAGGCCGTCGGCGAGCGCTGCGCAGAAGCTGTCGCCGGCTGCCGTGGTGTCGATCGCGTCGACGCGCACGGCCGGGACCGCGGTCGGCCCGCCGTCGCGGGGCACCACGACCGAGCCGTCGGAACCGAGGGTCACGACGACGTCGCCCGGGAAGGCGAGCCCGCGCACCATGGCCACGACGTCGGCGAGGGCCTCGGGGGCCTCGGTCGCGCCTGCGAGGGTCGCGAGCTCGAACCGGTTGGGGACCAGGACGTCGAACCGGTCGCGGATCTCGGCGGGGACGGGGACCGCGGGGGCCGGGTTAAGGATCGTGGTGCCGGTCGCGAGGCGCGCGACCGCGGCGAGCGAGCCGAGCGGCGTCTCGCACTGGCACAGGACGACCTGCGCGTCGGCGACGGCCCGGACTGCGGCGTCGCGCGAGTCGACGAACTCCTCGTCGACGTCGCCGTTGGCGCCCGCCTCGATGACGATCGTGGACTCGGGCTGCTCCCACAGGATCACGGCGGTGCCGGTGGGGTGCCCGGACACGTCGACCGACGAGACCTCGAGCCCCTCGGCCACGAGCCGGGCCGTGATCTCGCGGCCCGCGTCGTCGTCCCCGACGGCTCCGACCATCGCGACCCGACGGCCCAGGCGCGCGGCGGCGACGGCCTGGTTGGCCCCCTTGCCGCCGGGCGAGCGCTTGAGCCCGGTCGCGCTGATCGTCTCGCCCGAGCGGGGGATCCGGTCGACGGTCAGCCGGATGTCCATGTTCAGGCTGCCGACGACCGTGATCTCGGGGGCGGGGGCGGGGGCGGAGGTGCCCCCGGCCCCGGGGTGGGCGCTCATCAGCCCGCGAGCCAGGTGACGGCCTGGCCGAAGAGCGTGCCGTAACCGGACCACTCCATGAACTCACGGGGGGCCCAGTGCGGGGAGATGTCGGACGCGAAGGCCAGCGTGCGCCCCTCGCCCTCGGTGCGGACGGCGACGAGCGGGCGGCCCTCGATCGTGGCGAGGACGGTCGCGTCCGCCTTGGCCGTGAGCTTCTGGTACCCGAGCAGGATGGGCCACTCGGCGTCGAGGCCTGCGGTCACGGGGTGCTCGACGTCGGTCAGGACGCCACCGATGCCCTCGGGGGTCTCCTCGCGGTCGTCGTACGGGAGGATGTCGACGGGCAGGACGGCCTCGACGGCGGTGCCGTGGTAGTTCGCCTTGGCCTGGAAGCCCTGGAAGCTGAGGTAGCCGCCGGCCATCATGAGGCCGCCGCCGCGACGCACCCACTCGGCGAGGAGCTTGATGCGGTTCGGGAAGGGGCGTCCCTGGGAGAACACGACGGGCGGGAGCAGCAGGGTGTTGGCCCCGATGTCGGACAGGAGGACGACGTCGTAGGCGTCGAGCTCCTCGAGCGTGGAGGGGAAGTCGGTCGCGACCAGGTGCGACGGCAGGTGCGTGACCTCGTGCCCCTCGGCGGCGAGCGCCTCGAGCAGGGCGGCGCAGCCGATCTCCAGCTGGGCGTGCGGGAAGGCGTCGTAGCCCTTGTAGTCCGTCGCGGCATTGATCCACGACTCTCCGGCTAGCAGCACGCGGCTCATGCGGTTCTCCTCAGGACGGTTCGGGCTCCGCCGCCACATCGGCGACGTTGCGCAATGTTGTGTTGCTGTTGCGCAACAACCTAGGTGTGCGTCAGGCTGGTGTCAACCGAGGGCCGCCGCACCCCCTCGCGCCGCCCGCAGGCCGCGCGTCGGAACGGCCCGATCCCGCGGTTCCACGGCCCCCCGCACCTCTCGCGACCAGCACAGCGATAGGCTCGGGGAGCATCCGACGGCCGGAGGCACGAGCAGAGAGGCGGCGACGATGACGCTGACGCAAGTTGCGCAACACGCGGGCGTCTCGACGTCCACCGCCTCCCGGTACCTCCGAGGTCAGCTCAACGTCCAGCCCGAGACCGCGGCCCGCATCGAGGCCGCCGTCGCCGCGCTCGGGTACCGCGGGACCGGGGCCCGCCGGCAGCGAGGCGCCTCCGCAGGAGCGCCCGCACGAGCGACGACGACGCCCGGCGTGCTCGCCCTCGTCGTGCCCGACTTCACCAACCCGTTCTTCACGACGCTCGCCGAGGAGTGCGCCGAGCTCGCGGCCTCCCGGCAGATCCCGCTGGTCGTCGCCGTGTCCGGCAAGCACGGCGAACGCGACGGCGGGCTCAGCCCGCTGATCGGCGGCACCGACGTGCTGGGCGGGCTGATCTACCTCGGCATGAGCCGCACCGACGAACGCCTCGCCCGCGCCGTCGAGGGCGGGCTGCCCGTCGTCGTGATCGACGAGGAGATCGACCTCGACCTCGCGGTCGACACGGTCACGGTCGACAACTACGGCGGCGCCTACCAGGCCACGAGATACCTCATCCAGCAGGGGCACCGCCGGATCGCGCACGTCGCCGGCCCGCCCGAGCTCTCCACGACCCAGGAGCGCAAGCGCGGCTTCCTCGACGCGCTCGCCGACGCGGGCCTGACGGCCGACCCCGACCTGATCCGCCACGGCCCGTACACCGAGCAGTTCGGCGCCTCGACGTTCCCGTACCTCACCCGCCCCGGGAACGCCCCCACCGCGGTGTTCGTCGGGAGCGACATCGTGGCCGTGGGGATGCTCGGCGCCGCCGAGCTCCACGGCATCCGCATCCCCGAGGACCTGTCGGTCGTCGGGTGCGACGGCATCCGCATCGGCCAGTGGTTGCGCCCCCAGCTCACGACGCTCGAGCAGCCCGTCGCGGCGCTCGCGCTCGCCGCGGTCGACGCCCTCGAGCGAGCCATGTCCCGCCGGGAGGCGCCCGCCGTCGAGGGGTCCGTCGACGCCGGCTTCGAGCCCGCGCGCACGGTCCTCCCGCTCCACCTGGTCATCCGCGGGTCGGTCGCGCCGCCGTCGGCCTGAGGCCCGCGTCCTGCCGCGGCGGGCCCGCGCGGTCCGGTAGTGTCGCGGGACCGGTGGCCGCACCTCGACGTCGAGTGCCGCGGTCCCGGCGTCCAGCCGGGACGACGTCGCCCGGTCCGGTACCTCGAGAGGACCCGCCATGCCCCCGAAGCTCAGCGCGACCGCACTCTTCTGGTGGGGCGTGGGGTTGATCGTCGCGGGGGTCGTGGGCACCCTCGTCCTGCCGCACCTCTTCCCCCGGCTCGGCTACGCGACCGGGTTCGCGTTCGTGCAGTCCGTCGTCGGTCTGGTCTCTGCGCTCGTGTCGGTGGCCCACGTCGTGGGTGCCGGTCTGGTCGCGGCGGCCTTCACGGTGCGCGCGCTGGGCCGCGACACGAACGACCGCTACACGGGCCCGGCGCCGTACTCGCCGGCCAAGCCGGGCAACGAGCCGCCACGCTGAGGGGCGGCAGCACCGGCCGCCGGACGACCACCGACCGGCCACCGACGCGTCGTCAGCGCGCCGCCGCCGTGATCGTCTCCAGGAGCGACCCGATCACGACCAGGTAGATCAGGGCGAAGAACACCGTGTACAGGCCGCTGAACAGCAGGGCGTCACGGACCTTGCCGGGTTCGCGGAAGTACCCCGTGAGCTTGCGGAGGAACCCCACGGGGTGCACGAGGTCCCAGCTGTTGAACCGGATGTAGCGACCCAGGTAGATCCCGAACGACACGAGCACGAGGATCACGCCCACCACGAGCCAGGACGCCGGGCGCTCGAAGGGCCGCAGGTCGTCGGGGTAGCGCAGGACGGCGTAGAACATCTGGACGAGGAAGATGTTGACGACGGTGTTGAGCACCCCGGACATGGCGAGGGTCAGGACCGCGACGATGTCGTACCAGAGCGGCACGCCCTCGCCGTCCTTGCGGTGGCTGAAGTTGAGCTCGGTCACCAGGTAGCCGGCGTTGGGCAGCAGCAGGAGCCAGATCGCGAGGCCCGCGACCGCGAGGGCCGCGATCAGCCAGGCCGGCGCCCCGGCCGCGGCGAGCACGAGGTCCACGACGATCAGGACCGTCAGGACCAGGACGGGCAGCACCGACAGCCCGACGTTGAGCAGCATGGGGCGGTAGACCTCGGTGCGGTACAGGGGTGCGCGCAGCAGGATCAGCGTGAACGCGAAGACGTTGACGAGGATCACGCCGAGGAACAGCAGGGTCATGGTGGGGCCTTCGTGGTTCGGGGTGCGCGGGGTCGTGGCGTCCGGTCCGCGGGGTGCCGACGGGTCCGGAAGGACCACGCTAGGGCCCGACGGCGTCCGCGCCAGCCCGCGCGACACGCCACCCTCGCGGCTAGCGTGGGTCAGGCGGGAATCTCGAGCTCCACCGATTCGTCCGACGACGGGCGACCGACCCCCGGGAGTCACAGTGACGCATCCTGACGAAGCAGCCACGCCTCCGGTGTCCTCGGGAACCGCACGAGGCGCGACCCCCGGGCCCGCGAGCGCCCCGGCCGGCGGGTCCGCCACGCTGATGCTGGTCCTCGCGACGATCGGGTTCGCGGTGAACTTCTGGGCGTGGGCGCTCATCAGCCCGCTCGGTGGTGCGTACAGCGCGGCCCTCGGGCTGACGGCCGTGCAGCAGTCGGTGCTCGTCGCGGTCCCGGTGGTCGTGGGTTCGCTGGGGAGGATCCCGGTCGGGGCGCTCACGGACCGGTTCGGGGCCAGGATCATGTTCCCGCTGGTCAGCGCGGCGACGATCGTCCCGGTGCTGTTCATCGGGTTCGTCGCGGACAGCTATCCGCTGCTCATCCTGGGTGGGTTCTTCCTGGGGCTGGGCGGTACGGCGTTCGCGGTCGGGGTCCCGTTCGTCAACGCCTGGTACCCGCCTGCGCGGCGGGGGACGGCGCTCGGGATCTTCGGGATCGGGATGGGCGGTACGGCGATCTCGGCGTTCACGACCGTGCGGATCACGGACGCGTACGGACAGGAGGCGCCGTTCCTCCTCGTGGCGTGCGTCCTGGCGGTGTACGCGGTCGTGTCGTGGTTGCTCGTGCGCGACTCGCCGAACCGCAAGCCCGCCGCGCACGGGAACTTCCTGGCGCGCACGTGGGCCACGTTCAAGCTGCCCGCGACGCTGCAGCTCTCGTGGCTGTACGCGGTGGGCTTCGGCGGGTTCGTGGCGTTCAGCGTGTACCTGCCGACGTTCCTGGTCAACGCGTACGACCTCACGGCTGCCGATGCCGCGGCGCGCACGGCCGGGTTCGTCGTCCTCGCGGTCGCGTGCCGGCCGATCGGCGGGACGCTCTCCGACCGGTTCGGGGGGATCCCGGTGTCGGTCGCGTGCTTCGCGATCGTCACGGTCCTGGCGGCGGTGGTCGCGTTCCAGCCGGACCTCGTACCGCTCGGGACCATCGCGTTCCTGGGCCTCGCCGTGGGGCTCGGGGCGTCGTCGGGTGCGACGTTCGAGCTCGTGGCCAAGGTCGCGCCGCAGGACAAGGTCGGTGCCGTGACGGGGCTCGTGGGGGCTGCGGGCGGCCTGGGCGGGTTCATCCCGCCGCTCATCATGGGCGCGGTCTACCAGGCCAACGGCACGTACGGCCTGGGCTTCGCGGCCCTGTCGCTCACGGCGCTGCTGACGCTGCTGTTCACGCTGGGCCCGGTCCGGCGCGGGACGCGCGGCTGACCAGCGCCACGACCTTTGGTCGGCCCCCTGTATCTTGATGTCAAGATAGTTGACATCAAGAGGGAGCGTGTCATGGCCGACTGGAACCCCGAGAACTACCTGCGTTACGCCGACGAGAGGTCGCGCCCGTTCGCCGACCTCCTGGCCCGCGTGCCCGGGAGCCCGCGCACGATCATCGACCTCGGCTGCGGCCCCGGCCACCTGACCCGGCTCCTGCGCCACCGATGGCCCGGGGCCGAGGTGGTCGGCGTCGACTCCTCCCCCGCGATGATCGACCGCGCCCGGCGCGAGGACCCGGACGGCACCTACCAGCTCGCGGACCTCCGAGGGTTCGAGCCGCCCGCCCCCCTCGATCTCGTCCTCAGCAACGCGACCCTCCAGTGGGTCCCCGAGCACCGCACCCTCCTACCCCGACTGACCTCGATGGTCGCCCCCGGCGGGTCGTTCGCGTTCTCGGTCCCCGGCAACCACGACGCACCGAGCCACACGATCCTGCGCGAGGTGGCCGCCCGGGAGCCCTACCGCGACCTGACCACGTCCGTCGCCCGGCCCAGCGCCTTCGACCCCGAGCAGTACCTCGACGACCTGGCTCACCCCGGCTGGTCGGTCGACGCCTGGGAGACGACCTACCTCCATGTGCTCCAGGGCGAGGACCCGGTCTTCACGTGGATCGCGGCGACGGGCGCACGCCCCGTGCTCGACGCCCTGCCCGCCCCGCTCCGGGACGACTTCACCACCGACCTCCAGGAGGCGCTGCGAGCCGCCTACCCCGCCCGCCCCTACGGGACGCCGCTCGCGTTCCGCCGGGTGTTCGCGGTGGCGACGCGCGTCTGAGCGCAGACCCGTCGCACGCCCCCGTGGACCGAGCCCACGCCCCCGCGCCCTCCGGACGCCGCTAGACGGCCGGGCCGGTGCTCGCACGGACGACGAGCTCGGTGCCCAGGGTCGCGGTGGTTCCGCCAGCGGCAGGGTCGCGCAGCATCTCGACCATGAGACGGCCCTTCTCCCGGACGGGTTGTCGCACCGTCGTCAGCCCGGCGTCCCGTGCCTGCGGGATGTCGTCGAACCCCGTGACGGACACCTCTCGACCGATCGTCACGCCCCGGCTCCGCAGGGTGTCGATCACCCCGAGCGCGAGGACGTCGGACGTCGCGAGGATCGCGGTCGGCCTGCGTCCTGACGCCAGGATCGTCTCGGTCGCCCGGCTCCCCGAGTCGCGCGTGTTCTGCCCCGCCGAGACGCTGGTCAGCTCGCACCCAGGGCCCAGGGCCTCCCGGAAACCCGCGATGCGCAGGCGCGCGTACGGGAAGAGGTGGGGCGCGTCGTCGGGCACGATCCTCGGCTCGCCGTCGTCCAGGCTGTCGGCCACGACGGCCACGCGGTGATGCCCGAGCCCGGCCAGGTGCACGCCGACCTCCACGGCGGCAGCGTGGTCGTCGACCAGCACGCACCGGTCCCCGACGCCCGCCATGGTGCTCACGACCGGCACTCCCCGTGCTGCCAGCACGCGCAGGACCGGATGCGTGGGGTCGACGCCGTCCGCGATCGCGCCGTCGAGCACGGCCCGGCGCACGTTCTGGACCAGGTCGAGCTCCTCCTGCCGGGAGTACGCGCCCGACGCCGAGTGGGGACCGACGGGCATGAGGAGCACGTTCGTCGACGTCTTCGTGGCGACCTCCGCGATGCCCGTGAGGAGCTCGAGGAGATACGGGTCCGAGAAGGCGTACGTCAGGTCCTGGGCGAAGAGCACCCCGACCGACCCGGTGTGCCCGCTGCGGAGCGAGCTGGCGCTGGCGTCCGGACCGGGATACCCGAGCCGCGCTGCCACGTCCAGCACGTGCTCGCGCACCTGGGCCGACATCTGTTCAGGTCGGTTGTACGCGTTGGAGACCGTGGACGGCGAGACGCCGGCTGCCAGCGCCACGGACTTCAGGCTCGGCTTCTTGGCCATCGGCTAGAACCCCTCATCGGTACGCACGCGCCTGGAGGCCGTACATCGCGGCGTACGCGCCGTCGATCGCCACGAGTTCGTCATGGGTACCAGTCTCCACGACCTTGCCACCGTCGAGGACGACGATGAGGTCCGCGTCCCGGACCGTCGAGAAACGGTGCGAGACGTACACGGTGACAGCTCCCGTGAGCGAGGCCGTACGCCGCGCCGTCGCGGAGAACCGCTCGAACAGGGCGTGCTCCGCGGCCGCGTCCAACGCCGACGCGGGCTCGTCCAGCACGACCAGCAACGGGTCCGGCCGCAGGACCGTTCGCGCAAGCCCCAGGGACTGCCACTGCCCGCCGGAGAGCTGACGGCCGTCGTCGTACGAGGTGCCGAGAACCTGGTCGAGGCCCTGCGGCGATCGCTCGACCAGATGCCGCGCCCGCGCCTCGTCGAGCGCGCGCCCGAGCTCGGCATCGTCGTCCGTCGCGGGCAGGTGCCCGATCCCGACGTTCTCCCGGAGCGTCAGCTCGAGGCGCGCGAAGTCCTGGAAGAGCGTCGCGACCCTCGTGTGCCAGTCGTCGCGGGAGATCGTCGACAGGTCGACTCCGTCCACCTGGACCGACCCTGCGCTCGGCCGGTACAAGCCGCACAACAGCTTCACCAGGGTGGACTTCCCCGCCCCGTTCCCGCCCACGAGGGCAACGGTCCTCCCGGCGGGCAGATCGAGGTCCACGCCGTCCAGGACCGGCCGCGTCGAGCCCCCGTACGTGAAGGCCAGGTCCCGGACACGCAGGCCACGCGTGAGCCCGGCAGGTGCGGACGCGGCACCGCCCGCCGGTTGCTCGTGCGGCACGCTCGCGCGCAGCTCGTCGATCTGCTCGACCGTACGGCCTGCCCCCTGGAGCGCACCGAACAGCCCGAGAGCCCCGGCCACCTGCGAGCTGATCTGGATCGCGAGGGTCACCACGAGGACGACCTGCCCGATCGCCACGCCCCCGGCAGCGGCCCCGCGCACCACCACGAAGAGCGCGCCGCCGTAGGCGAGCGCGAACCACACCTGGCCGCACGCACGCAGCAGCGCGGAACGCCGGTGCGCGGACCACAGCGATGCCGTCGTCCGGTCCCACGCTCCTCCGTGCCGGTCGACCAGGAGGTCCTGCGCGGCGAACAACCGGACCTCCTTGGCCGTGGCAGCGCTGGTACCCATGCTCAGCAGGTGACGCGCCAGGCGGATGTCGTCGGCCGAGGCGTCGCGTGCACGGTCGAGGACCCGCTGCGCCCGGTCCGCGAACCACACCGGCGGCAGCGCGGCGGCGGGCAGGAGCAGGAGCCACGGGTCGACCATGCCCATGATCACCGTGGTGACGAGGATCTGGAGCATCGCCCCGCCGAGCTGGAGGCTCGCCTCCAGCGCGACCCGCACCCTCTGGAGCCCCTCCGTCACGGACGTCAGCAGGCGGACGCGGGCGGGGTTCTCCAGGTCCGCGAGACTCGTCGATCCGTGCGTGAGGCGGGTGACCTCGTCGGTGAGGTGGAGCTGTTGCATGTCGCTCAGCTCCACGACCGACAGGTGCCCGAAGTGGCCCATCAGCATCTCGGACACGAGCAGCAGCGCGAGCACGGCCGCGAGGAGGAGCGCGACCCTGGTGTCCGTCGAGATCACCGCGTCCGTGAGGGCGCCGAGCGCGACCCCGACGAGGGGTGACGACAGGTACCCGACCGTCATGAGGGCCGAGGCCACGACCAGGCGGCGCCTGTCCGTCGCCCAGGCGTGCGTGAGCATGAACCGGACCGCCGCGACGACCGCCCTCATGAGAACCCTCCTGCATCGATGACATCGGGAATGCCGACGACCGGGGCGTCGGCCGGCGGGTCGCCGTCCGCGCGGAAGCGGCGAGCCTGGAGGACGAAGAGCTCGGCGTACCGGCCCCCCACCGCCAGGAGCTCGTCGTGGTTCCCCTCCTCGACGACCCGCCCGTGCTCGACGACGACGATGTGGTCGGCCGGGCGCACGGTCGAGAAGCGGTGGGAGATGACGACCGACGTGATCGGCCGACCGTCCGCGACCGCGTCGACGGCCCCCGGGGCGAGGAACCTCTCGAAGAACTCGGCCTCCGCCGTGACGTCGAGCTGTGCGGTCGGCTCGTCGAGGACGAGGATCTGCGCGCCACGAGCGATCTGGAAGAGCGCGCGGGCGAGCGCGACGCGCTGCCACTGCCCGCCGGAAAGGTCACGCCCCTTCGCGTAGCCACCGGACAGGACGGTCGAGGGACCGTCGTCGAGGCCGTCCACGACGAGGTGAGCCCCGGCAGCCCGGAGCGCGGCATCGAGCGCGCCCTGGTCGTCCTGGCTCGTCGGGGCCAGGGTGACGTTGTCCGCCACCGAGAGCTCGAACCGGGCGTAGTCCTGGAAGATGAGGCTGAGGCAGCGTTGCCACCGGTCCGCGGGGAGAGTCCGGAGGTCGACACCACCGACGGTGATGCGACCGCGCGTCGGCGTGTACAGCCGGGCCAGAAGCTTGATCGTGGTCGTCTTGCCGGCGCCGTTCAGCCCCACGATCGCCGTCGACGTCCCCGGCTCGAGCGTGAGGTCGAGCCCCTGCAGAACCCACGGCGAGCTCGCGGAGTAGCGGAACCACACGTCCTCGAAACGGACGACGCCCGTCGGCGCGTGCGCGAGCGCCTCCGACGTGCCCGGCCCACCCGTGCCAGCAGGCTCGCCGGTGCCGGGCGCACCGGGGACGAGATGCGCCTCCAACCGGCGCAGCGACTCCAGCGACTGGAGCCCGTACTGGGTCTGGAGGTCGGACTCCGGGAAGTGCACGCCGAAGCGCATCGGCACCATCATCGCCTGCAGCGCGACGCCGAGCGCGAAGAGGTCCAGGTCCTGCGCGTCGAGCACGACGACGGCGAGCACGGCGCTCCCGCCGACCAGCCCGAGGAGGCCGTATCCGACGAAGGGCAGGAAGAACACCCGCCGGCGCCCGGCCCATTCCGGTCGGAGCTGCGCGAGGCTCTCGGTCCGCAACCGCTCGCGCAGCCACGGGAGCAGACCGAGGACCCTGACTTCCTTGGTGATGTCCGGTGTGATCGCGAGCTGCCGGACGTAGCCCGTGCGGCGACGCTGCGCCGTGAGCCCGTCCCAGATCGCCCCGAACCTGCTCATCCCGCCGCGCACCCCGGCCCGGAGCGCCAGGGCGGTCCCGAGGAGCAGCACCCCCGCGACGGGACTCACCACGACGGCGACCAGGATCGATGCACCGACGACCTGGGCGTACCGCCCGACGAGCGGGAGCATCGCGGCGGCGGCCTCGCCGGGACTGCGCGACTGCCGGTCGAACGCGGCCCGTGCGTCGGCGAGGATCCCCAGGACGTCCGGGTCCTCCAGCAGCGAGAGCGGGGCGTGCGACGTGGTGGCCCGCAGGACCCGGCCGACGCAGTGCCGGTCCACCCTGCGTCCGATCGTCTCGAGCAGGCCGGCCTGGAGGGGCGCGACGACCTGCTGGGCCACGAGCGCACCGATCGCCAGGGTCAGCACGAGCAGCAGCTGCTCCCACGCACCGGCGACGGCCTCCCGCCCGAACGAGTGCGGGACGAGGTACAGGACCCGCCCCAGGAGGACGATCGTGGCCAGGGGTAGCAACGACAGGGCCAGGCAGAGCACGGACGTCCCCGCCACGAGCCCCGCACCTGCGTGCCGCAGCAACGCCCATCCTCGCAGCCAGGGCCCCGCTCGCCGCGCCAGGGCCCCCCATGTCGCTGGGCGCGGGGCCGGGGCGCGCGGGGCCGGGGCGGGCGGCGCGCTGGGCTCCCTCGTCGTCGTGGGCATCAGTCGCCGACCCTGGCGGCTCGGAGGGTCTTCCCCCACCAGAGCAGCTGGTCGAGCATGGACTTGAGCGCGCTCTGGGGTCCGTCGGGATCCCTCAGGACCGGCCCGTCGAAGAGGTCCCAGACCCGTGCCAGGACCACCTGCTCGCGGATCGCCACGACCTGGAGCTCGCTGAAGACGGGGCGGAGCTGCTCGACCGAGCGAGCGCCGCCGCCGCTCCCGCCGTACGAGACGAAGCCCAGGGGCTTGACGTGCCACTCCTCGAGGAGCGTGTCGATCGCGATCTTGAGGTAGCCGGGGTACCCGTGGTTGTACTCCGGGGTCACGAGCACGAAGGCGTCGGCCGCAGCGACCCGCTCCCGCAGACGCTCGGTGTCGCCGGTGCCGTCGAGTCCTGGCGGGAGGTCGAGGTCGGTGAGATCCAGGACGGACACGTCGAACCCGGCGTGCTCGTCGAGGCGGGCTCTCGCCCAGTCGGCGACGACGCCGCCGAACCGGTCCGGCCGGACGCTGGCGACGATCACCTCGAGGCGGAGACGGTCGGACGTGGGATGCATGGTGGCCCCTTCGGCACGGTACGGGCCGCGCGGAGGTCGCGACGGCGCCACTGGAACAGGTCGGGAGACGCTACTAGAACGTTCTAGTAGATCGTTCTAGTGGATGATGTCAGAGCACTCGGACACCGTCAAGGGACGCCAGCGGCCCCGGCCCGAGGCGAACCCGTCCGAGCGTGCGGTCGCGGGCCGTCCTCCGCCCGCACCTCGGACGGTCCGCGTCCGTCCGGCCCGGCCACCCGGCCATCGGCCCGGACCGCGGCCTACGGTGTCCCCATGGACCCCCACCCCACGGACCAGGTGTCAGAAGTGCACCCGGAACCGGCCCGGCCACGTACTGACGACCGTGCCGCACCGCCCGGCGGCCCCTCGTCGGACCGGTGGACGGTCGAGGAGTACCGCCACCACGTCCTCGACCTGGTCTCGCCGCTCCGCGTCGAGCACGTCGACCTCGCCGCGCTCGCGACCGTCTCCCCCGCGCGCCGCATCCTCGCTGACGACGTCCGGTCCCTCCTGGACGTCCCGCGCTTCGACGCCTCGGCCATGGACGGCTACGCGTCCCACGGCGCAGACCTCGCGACCGCGAGCGCCGCGTCCCCCGTCACGCTGCGCGTCGTCGGCGACATCGCGGCGGCGCCGCTCGCCGAGCACCTGGCCGGCTCGTCGCCCGGCGCGGCCGCACCTGCCGCACCGTCGATCGCACCGTCGATCGCACCGTCGAACGGACCGGGCGTCGCCCCCGGCGAGGCCGTCCGCATCATGACGGGCGCCCCCGTGCCGGGCGGGTGCGACGTCGTCGTGCCCGTGGAGCGGACCTCGACGCGGCGCTTCGTGCCCGGCGCCCCCCTCGATGCGCGGATCGAGGTGTACGAGCCGTCGCGCCCCAACATCCGGCGCCGCGCCGAGGACGTCGCGGTGGGCGACCTCGTCGCCGCGGCGGGCGCCCCGACGACCGCACGCCTCGTCTCGGCCGCGGCCTCCGCGGGGCACGCGACCCTCCCGGTGCACCGGGTACCGCGCGTCGCGGTGCTGTCGACGGGCAGCGAGCTGGTCCCGGTCGGGACCGCGCCCGGCCCGGGCCAGATCCCCGACTCCAACTCGCTCCTGCTCGCGGCGTGCGTGCGGGACGCGGGTGGCACCCCGGTGCGGGTGGGCGCGGTCCCGGACACGGCCGGCGCGCTGCGTGCGGTGCTCGACGACACCGCCCCCCACGTGGACCTGATCGTCACCTCGGGCGGGGTCAGCGCGGGCGCGTTCGACGTCGTCAAGGAGGTCCTGACCGGCCCGCAGGGCCCGGGGGGCGACGGCCCGTCCGACGTCCGGCTGGTCGCGGTCGGCATGCAGCCCGGCAAGCCGCAGGCCGCCGCGCGCTGGCGCGGTACCCCGATGCTGGGCGTGCCGGGCAACCCCGTGAGCGCGTACGTGTCCTTCCGGGCGTTCGTGCGCCCGGCGGTCCGGCGCCTCGCGGGCCACCCCCAGGCGGTCGAGCCCCTCGTGGAGCGTGTCGCGGCCGAGGGCTGGCGCTCCCCCGCGGGACGCCAGCAGTTCCTCCCGGTGCGCTTCGTGGGGGCCGACGGCGTCGCCCCCGTCGGTCCCGGCGCGCACCACGTGTCCGCGCTGACCCGGGCGGACGCGATCGCGGTCGTCCCACCCGAGGTCGAGGCGGTTGGGACGGGCGACACGGTGCGTGTCATGGTGATCGCATGAGCGAGTTCACCCACCTCGACGAGCGCGGCCACGCCCGCATGGTCGACGTCACCCTCAAGCAGCCGACCGTCCGTTCCGCGACCGCGACGGGCGTGGTCCGCTGCGGCCCGCTCGTCGTCGCGGCCCTGCGGTCCGGGGAGGTCCCCAAGGGCGACGTGCTCGCGGTCGCGCGCATCGCGGGCATCCAGGGGGCCAAGAAGACGGCCGAGCTGCTGCCGCTCGCGCACATCATCGGGGTGCACGGCGCGTCCGTGGACCTCGATGTCCAGGACCACGGCGTCGAGATCAGCGCGACCGTGCGCACCGCGGACCGCACGGGGGTCGAGATGGAGGCGCTCACGGCGGTCGCGGTCGCCGGCCTCGCGGTCGTGGACATGGTCAAGGGGCTCGACAAGTCGGTCGAGCTGAGCGACGTCCGCCTGCAGTCCAAGACGGGCGGCAAGTCGGGCGAGTGGGTGCGCCCGGTGTGAGCGGGCTCGTGTTCGACGCGGTCGTGCTCGCCGGCGGGCGCGCGCAGCGGCTCGGGACGTCCAAGCCGCAGCTCGTGGTCGCGGGCGCACGCCTGCTCGACCACGTGCTCACCGCGACGCGCGACGCCCGGGCGACGGTCGTCGTCGGGCCCGACGACCTCGCGTCCGAGGCGTACGTCCTCACGCGCGAGGACCCGCCGTTCGGCGGTCCGGTCGCGGGGACCGCGGCGGGCCTCGCCGCCCTGCCCGACGGCGCAGCCCCCTGGGTCCTGCTCCTCGCCTGCGACGTCCCCCGGGCCGCGGAGGCCGTGCCGCTGCTCGTCGCCGCCGCCTCCGGCACCGCGGTCGGCCCGACGGGCGAGGCCGACGGCGTGCACCTCGCGCACGACCGACGGGACCAGTGGCTCGTCGGGCTGTACCGCCGCGACGCCCTCGACGCGGCGCTCGACCGGCTCTCCGCCGACCCCGCGGACGGCGGCCTGCACGGCGCCCCCGTGCGCCGCCTCGTCTCAGGGTTGCGACTCACCCGCGTCGCGGACGTGGACGGCCTGAGCACCGACGTGGACACGTGGCAGGATGCGGAGCAGTACGCGCACGGTCGCGCACGGCTCGGCACCGGGTCCCTGGACCCGCACGGATCATCGGGAGGCACGGCATGAGCAACCTCGAGCGCTGGGTGGACGCCCTCGTCGACGAGTTCGACCTGGACCGTGAGGCGGTCGACATCGGATCGATCCTCGACCTCGCGCGGGACGCGGCGCACCGCGTCGAACGGCCCGCCGCACCCCTGACCACGTTCATCGCAGGCTACGTCGCCGGGCTGTCCGCCGGAGAGGGCGCCGACCACCCGGGCCTCGACGCCATGGAGCGGGCCACCGAGCTCGCGCTCGCGTGGGACGTCGAGCCGACGCTCGACGAGGTCGTCAGCGAGGACGCCCCGGGCCCGGACGCGACCGGCGCGACGGGGCTCGCGACCCCCGAGAGGGCGTGACGTGCCGCAGGTCCGCTACTTCGCCGGTGCCGCCGAGGCCGCCGGCCTCGAGGCCGAGTCCCTCCCGGGGGCCTCGGTCGGGGAGCTCTTCGCGGCCATGACCGCACGCCACCCCGCGCTCGCCGACGTGCTGCCGCGCTGCTCGGTGCTCGTGGGCGGCGTGCGGACCGCGGACCACGGGGTAGCGCTCGCGGACGACCAGCAGGTCGACGTGCTGCCCCCCTTCGCGGGCGGCTGACGGCCCCCGCTCTCCGGGGCCCCGCGAGGGCTCAGTGGTCCCCGCCCGCGAGCTGCGAGAACACGTGCGGCAGCAGCGGCTCGAGCACGGCCCAGCCGTCCCGCACCCCACCGGGCGAACCCGGCAGGTTGACCACGAACGCCCGCTGCCCCCGTGCTGCCGGGGCCGTCCCCACGACGCCCCGGGAGAGCACTGCGCTCGGCACCACGGTCGCGCCCCGTCGCCGGATCGCCTCCGCGACGCCCGGCAGCTCCTGGTCCACGACCTCGGCAGTGCCCTCGGGCGTGAGGTCGCGCGGGCCGATGCCCGTACCGCCCGTCGTGAGGACGAGCCGTGCCCCGTCCCCCAGCGCGGAGGTGAGGGCGTCGCGGACGGAGTCGACGCCGTCGGGCACCAGACGCGCCGTGATGCGCTCGAACCCGGCGGTCTCCAGGAAGGAGACCAGGAGCGGGCCCGACCGGTCGGTCGACTCGCCGCGCGAGCCGCGGTCGGAGACCGTGACGACCGTGACCGGGAGCTGGGCGAGGGGGAAGCCCGCGTGGGGGCCGTCGAACGAGGTCATGGGAGCACCGTAGACAATCGCGGCGCACCGGGCGACGTGGCCTCCTCGCCAGGCAGAACCTCCCGGGACGTGGGCATACTGCGAGACAGAAGAACGATCACGCACGGTCCTGCTCGCCCCAGGAGGTCGCATGTCGCAGTCCACCGTCCCAGGCCCGGGCACCGACGCCCGCGCCGAGGGCGCCCCACGCCCTGAGTCCCCCGGCGGCGGGGGTGAGGACGCCCTCCTGCGGCTCGGCAAGCACCTGCGACGCGGGGAGGTCTCGCCGGACCTGCGCCAGCTCTTCCTGCAGGGGGGCCGCGACGGGGACGTCTTCTACCGGGACCGGTGGTCGCACGACAAGGTGGTGCGCTCGACGCACGGCGTGAACTGCACGGGGTCGTGCTCGTGGAAGGTGTACGTCAAGGACGGCATCATCACGTGGGAGACGCAGCAGACGGACTACCCGTCGGTCGGCCCGGACTCCCCCGAGTACGAGCCGCGAGGCTGTCCGCGCGGGGCGGCGTTCAGCTGGTACACGTACTCCCCGACGCGGGTCCGCTACCCGTACGTGCGGGGAGTGCTGCTGCGGGCGTACCGCGACGCGAAGGCACGCACGGGCGACCCGGTGCTGGCGTGGGCCGAGGTCACGGGCGACCCGGAGACGGCGCGCGCGTACAAGCAGGCGCGGGGCAAGGGCGGCCTGGTGCGGGCGTCGTGGGAGGAGGCCGCGGAGATCGTCGCGGCGGCCCACGTGCACACGATCAAGACGTACGGCCCGGACCGCATCGCGGGGTTCTCGCCCATCCCGGCCATGTCGATGGTCTCGCACGGGGTCGGGGCCCGGTTCATCTCGATGCTGGGCGGCGCGATGCTGTCGTTCTACGACTGGTACGCGGACCTCCCGGTCGCGTCCCCGCAGGTGTTCGGCGACCAGACCGACGTGCCCGAGTCCGCGGACTGGTGGAACTCCTCGTACTGCATCATGTGGGGCTCGAACATCCCCGTGACCCGCACGCCCGACGCGCACTTCATGGCCGAGGCGCGCTACCGCGGCCAGAAGGTGATCGTGGTCTCGCCCGACTACGCGGACAACACCAAGTTCGCCGACGAGTGGCTCGCGGTGCACCCCGGCACGGACGGGGCGCTCGCGCTCGCGATGGGGCACGTGATCCTCCGGGAGTTTCACGTGGAACGTCGCACCGCGCCCTTCGTGGACTACCTGAGGAAGTACACGGACTCGCCGTTCCTCGTGACGCTCACGCCGAGCCCGGCGTCGGCTCTGCCGGGGACCGACGCCGGGGCGCACCTCACGGGGGACGTCACCTACGTCCCGGGCAAGTTCCTCACCGCGGCGGACCTCGCCGACGACGTCCTGCCGGGGGCTGCGGGCGCCGCGAACGCGGCCTTCAAGCCCGTCCTGCTCGACGCCGACGGCTCCCCCGTGATCCCGAACGGCACCCTGGGCCACCGGTTCGGCGAGGCCGACGAGGGGAAGTGGAACCTCGACCTGGAGGGCGTGGTGCCGCTGCTGTCGACCGCGGACGGGCCGGCGGGCGCGGGGCCCGACCCGTTGACGGGGGCTGCGCCGTCGGGCCGGGGCGCCGGGGTCGAGACCGCGCGCGTGGACCTGCCGCGCTTCGACCTCTCGCCCGACCCCGAGCAGGGCGAGACGGGCCGGCACACCGGTGGCGCGGGCTCGGTCACGCGCGGCGTGCCCGTCCGGCGTGTCGGCGGGCACCTGGTCACGACGGTGTTCGACCTGCTGCTCGCACGCTACGGCGTCAACCGTGAGGACCTGGACCTGCCCGGCGACTGGCCCACGGGCTACGACGACGCCGACTCCCCCGGGACCCCCGCGTGGCAGGAGCAGTTCACGGGCGTCCCCGCGGCCGCGGCGGCGCGGATCGGGCGCGAGTTCGCGGACAACGCCGAGAAGTCCGGCGGACGCTCGATGATCATCATGGGCGCGGGGGCCAACCACTGGTTCCACGCCGACACGATCTACCGGGCCATGCTGGCGCTGACGACCATGACGGGCTGCCAGGGCGTCAACGGCGGCGGGTGGGCGCACTACGTCGGGCAGGAGAAGTGCCGCCCGATCACGGGATGGGCCCAGTACGCGGGCGGCCTGGACTGGTCGCGGCCCCCGCGGCAGATGATCGGCACGGCGTTCTGGTATGTCGCCACGGACCAGTGGCGCTACGACGGGCTCCCGGCCGACGCGCTCGCGACCCCGTTGGGCTCGGGCATGTTCGCGGGTCGGACCACGGCCGACTGCCTGGTCGAGTCCGCGCAGCGCGGCTGGATGCCCAGCTACCCGACGTTCGACCGCAACCCGCTCGACCTCGTGGACCAGGCCGAGGCGGCCGGGGTCGCCCCCGCGGACTACGTGGTCGACGAGCTGCGCAGCGGCGCCCTGCGGTTCGCGGTCGAGGCCCCCGACGCCCCCGAGAACTTCCCGCGCTGCGTCACGGTGTGGCGGGCCAACATCCTGGGGTCCTCCGGCAAGGGCAACGAGTACTTCCTCAAGCACCTGCTGGGGACGGACGCCGCGGTGCTCGCGGACGAGTCGGCCCCCGCGCGCAGGCCGCGCTCGATCGAGTGGCCCGAGGAGGCCCCGCGCGGCAAGCTCGACCTGCTCACGACGCTCGACTTCCGCATGACGAGCACCACGCTGTTCTCGGACGTCGTGCTGCCCGCGGCCACCTGGTACGAGAAGCACGACCTGTCCTCGACGGACATGCACCCGTTCGTGCACTCGTTCAACCCCGCGATCAGCCCGCCCTGGCAGACCCGCACGGACTTCGACATCTTCCACACGATCGCGCGCAGGATCAGCGAGTACTCGGTCGAGCACCTGGGCGTGCGCAAGGACCTCGTGGCCGCGCCCCTGCTGCACGACACCCCCGACGCGATGTCGGTGCCGCACGGCACGATCGTCGACTCGGGAGCCGGGTCCGCGTCGCGGCCCCTGGTCCCGGGCGTGACCATGCCCAAGCTGGTCGTGGTCGAGCGCGACTACCCGGCGTTCGCCGACCGCATGGCCTCGCTCGGCCCCCTCACCGAGAAGCTCGGCATGGTCACCAAGGGCGTGCAGTTCTCGCCGGGCGAGGAGGTGCGGGTCCTGGGGCAGAAGAACGGGCTCGTGCCGTCCGGCCCCGCGGCGGGCCGCCCGCGGCTCGACAAGGACACGCACGCGTGCGAGATGATCCTCGCGCTGTCCGGCACCACGAACGGTCGCCTCGCGGTCCAGGGCTTCGAGCACGTCGAGAAGCGCACGGGGGTCGAGCTCGCGGACCTCGCGCGCGACGAGCAGGGCAAGCGCGTCACGTTCCCCGACGTCCAGTCCCGCCCGACGACGGTCATCACCTCTCCCGAGTGGTCCGGCTCGGAGCACGGGGGCCGCCGCTACACGGCCTTCGCGATCAACGTCGAGCGGCTCAAGCCGTGGCACACCCTCACGGGGCGCCAGCACTTCTTCCTGGACCACGACTGGATGGCCGAGCTCGGCGAGCAGATGCCGGTCTTCCGGCCGCCGCTCGACATGCACCGGCTCTTCCCCGACTCCCCGCCGCTGGGCGACCGCTCCCCGAGCGGCTACCCCGGCTCGCAGGGCCAGGCCGAGGTCGCGGTGCGCTACCTGACCCCGCACTCCAAGTGGTCCATCCACTCCGAGTACCAGGACAACCTGTTCATGCTGTCGCTGTCGCGCGGCGGCCCGAACGTGTGGATGTCCCCGCGCGACGCCGACAAGATCGGGGTGCGCGACAACGAGTGGATCGAGGCGTACAACCGCAACGGCGTCGTCGTGGCCCGGGCCGTGGTCTCGCACCGCATGCCCGAGGGCACGGTCTACATGCACCACGCGACCGACCGCACGATCGACGTCCCGCTCGCCGAGACGTCCGGGCTGCGCGGCGGCATCCACAACTCGTTGACCCGGGTGCTGCTCAAACCGAGCCACCTCGTCGGGGGCTACGCGCAGCTCGCCTTCGCGTTCAACTACCTGGGCCCCACGGGCAACCAGCGCGACGAGGTCACCACGATCCGTCGTCGTTCGCAGGAGGTGACGTACTGATGCGCGTGATGGCTCAGATGTCGATGGTCATGAACCTCGACAAGTGCATCGGGTGCCACACGTGCTCGGTGACGTGCAAGCAGGCGTGGACGAACCGTACGGGCGTCGAGTACGTGTGGTTCAACAACGTCGAGACACGGCCCGGGCTCGGGTACCCGCGCACCTACCAGGACCAGGAGAAGTGGCAGGGCGGCTGGGTCCGCACCAAGCGGGGCAAGCTCAAGCTGCGCGCGGGCGGGCGGGCCAAGAAGCTCGCGACGATCTTCTCCAACCCCAAGCTCCCCTCGATCCACGAGTACTACGAGCCGTGGACGTACGAGTACGACATGCTGCTCTCGGCCCCGCAGGGCCCGCACACCCCGGTCGCCAAGCCCAAGTCCTTGCTCACGGGCGAGGACATGAAGATCGAGTGGTCGGCCAACTGGGACGACGACCTGGGCGGGTCCAAGGAGACCATGCAGGACGACCCGATCCTGCAGCACATGAGCGAGCACGTGGCCTCGGAGTTCGAGCAGACGTTCATGTTCTACCTGCCGCGCATCTGCGAGCACTGCCTCAACCCGGCGTGCGTCGCGTCGTGCCCGTCGGGGGCCATGTACAAGCGGGCCGAGGACGGGATCGTCCTGGTGGACCAGGACCAGTGCCGCGGCTGGCGCATGTGCGTCACGGGCTGCCCGTACAAGAAGGTCTACTTCAACCACAAGACCGGCAAGGCCGAGAAGTGCACGCTGTGCTACCCGCGGCTCGAGGTCGGCCTGCCCACGGTCTGCTCCGAGACGTGCGTGGGCCGCCTGCGCTACCTGGGCCTGGTCCTGTACGACGCCGACCGCGTGACCGAGGCGGCCGCCGTGGAGGACGAGCACGAGCTCCTCGAGTCGCAGCGCTCGGTGTTCCTCGACCCGCACGACCCCGCGGTCATCGAGGGCGCCCGCGCCGAGGGCATCCCCGAGGACTGGATCACGGCCGCACAGGCGTCGCCCATCTGGGCGCTCATCCAGAAGTACCGTGTGGCCCTGCCCCTGCACCCCGAGTACCGCACCATGCCCATGGTCTGGTACATCCCGCCGCTGTCCCCCGTGGTCGACGTGGTCGGCTCGTCGGGCAACGACGGCGAGGACCCGCGGACCCTGTTCGCGGCGATCTCCAAGCTCCGCATCCCGCTCGAGTACCTCGCGGGGCTGTTCACCGCCGGGGACACCGTCCCGGTCGAGCGCACCCTGCGCCGCCTGGCCGCGATGCGCACCTACATGCGGGACATCAACCTGGGCGACGAGCCCAACGAGGCCGTCGCGCGCGCGGTCGGCATGACGGGCACCGAGATCCAGGAGATGTACCGGCTGCTCGCGATCGCCAAGTACGAGGACCGCTACGTCATCCCGACCGCGCACCAGGAGATCGCGCGCGAGCTCGAGGAGATCAGCTGCTCGCTCGACTTCGACGGCGGCCCCGGGATGGGCGGCATGGGCGGCGCGGGGCCGTTCGGCTCGTCGAGCGGGACGCCCACCCCGGTCGCGGTCGAGAACTTCCACGTGCTCCAGGCCCGCCAGACGGCCGACTCGCCCAACGGGCCGTCGACGTCCGGGCGCGTCAACCTCCTCAACTGGGACGGCAACGGGCGGCCCGCGGGCCTGTTCCCGCCGGGCTCACCGGACGACCCCGCCGGAGGTCCCTCCGACGACGACGCCCCGGCGGTGGGCTGATGGGCCTGTTCCGCACGTCCTCGACGACGACGTTCCTGCCCCGCCCGACGGCGCGCTCGCCCCGCCTGGAGCCCCTCGCCCCGGTCCGGGCCACGCCCGCGCAACGACGCACCACGCACATGGCCGCCTCGCTCCTGCTCGACTACCCCGACGCCGCGACGCTCGCCGCGGCGCGCGAGGTGCGCGGCGTCGTCGGGCAGCTTCCCGACGCCGTGCAGACGCGGCTCGAGGCGTTCCTCGACGACCTCGAGGCCGGTGAGCCCGCCGCGCTCGAGGCGCGCTACGTCGCGACGTTCGACCTCAAGCGCAAGTGCTCGATGTACCTGTCGTACTACGCCGCCGGCGACACCCGGAAGCGCGGCATGGCGCTCGTGCGGTTCGTGCAGGCCTACCGGGCCGCCGGCTGGGAGGTCGACGGCGAGGAGCTGCCCGACTACCTGCCCATGGCCCTCGAGTTCTCCGCGCGCGCGACCACGCGCGACGAGGAACGGATCGCCGCAGGCTTGCTCGGCTCGCACCGCCAGGGCATCGAGGTCCTGCGCTCGGCGCTCGCCGCCATGGCCAGCCCGTACGTGCTCGTGGTCGAGGCCGTGTGCCTGACCCTGCCCCCGCTCGACGCCGAGACCGAGCGCCGCTACCTCGAGCTCGTGACGTCCGGTCCGCCGACCGAGATGGTCGGGCTCACCGCGATGGGCCCGCTCGAACCGTTCGCGCCCGCCGGGGCGCCGCCTGAGGAGGTGCGCCGATGACCGGAGCGAGCACGGGAGACATCCTGCTGTGGGTCGTCTTCCCCTACGTGACGTTCGCCGTGTTCGTCGTCGGGTCCGTGTGGCGGTACCGCTACGACAAGTTCGGCTGGACCACCCGGTCGAGCGAGCTCTACGAGAAGAACCTGCTCCGGTTCGGGTCGCCCCTGTTCCACTTCGGGCTGCTGTTCGTCATCCTCGGGCACGTCCTGGGGCTCGTGATCCCCGAGACCTGGACGCAGGCCGTGGGCATCGACGAGAACGCGTACCACTTCGTCGCGACGTACATGGGCTCGCTCGCTGCCGTCGCGCTCGTCGCCGGGCTGCTCATCCTCATCTACCGGCGGCGCAAGACCGGTCCCGTGTTCCTCGCGACGACGCGCATGGACAAGGTCATGTACGTGTTCCTCGCCGCGTCGATCCTGCTGGGGGCGTGGGCCACGGTCGACACCCAGCTCCTCGCCGAGAACCACGGCTACAACTACCGCGAGACCATCTCGCCCTGGTTCCGTTCCCTCTGGTACTTCCAGCCGCAGCCGGCACTCATGGAAGGCGTGCCCGCCGCGTTCCAGCTGCACATCGTCGCGGCCAACCTGCTGTTCATCCTGTGGCCCTTCACGCGGCTCGTGCACGCGTTCTCGGCGCCCGTGCCGTACATCTTCCGGCCCTACATCGTGTACCGGTCACGCGACGCGTCCGTCGCGTCCCGCGAGCCGCGGCCGGGGTGGGACCCGTCGGAGAGGCCGGGGTCGAAGCGGTAGGGGGCTGCGGCGTCGGCCCTGCGTGGCCGAGGACACCTGGGCCGGACGTGACGAGCCCCGACTCATTCTCAGGAACTATCAGGCCGTCTAAGGAAACTCCTTATAGACCGTGAGACACTCTGAGACATGGACGCTTCCAGCAATCCCTACACTCCAGGTGCGGGTCGTACTCCGCCTGCCTTGGTGGGGAGGACTTCCGAGCTCGATGCCGCAGACCTTCTGATGCGTCGCACGCAGAACGGTCTCACAGGCCGCAGTCTGATGCTCTATGGGCTTCGGGGCGTCGGAAAGACAGTGCTGCTCAACGAGATGCGACGCCGGGCCGAAGGCCATGGTTGGCTCACCGCGATGATCGAGGCCAAGCAGGATCGTCAGGGAGCAGAGCAGTCGCGCGCCCGACTCGCGCGCGAGCTCACCGCAGGCGCTCGTAGCGTCCGCACATGGCGCGCCAGGGCCACCGACAAGGTCAAGGAAGCCCTGAGCACGATCGAGTCCTTCTCCATCAAGGCAGGCGTCGGGCCGGTCAGCGGTGACCTCACCATCAGGGCTTTCGGACGTGCTGACTCCGGGAACATCGAGATGGATCTTGAGGACCTGGTGGCTGACGTCGTCCCGGCCCTCCGCGAGGCGAACATCGGGATGGCCCTCTTTGTCGATGAGATTCAGGACCTCGACTCCGCGACGCTCACTGCCCTCCTGGCAGCCCAGCACCGGGCTGCTCAGAACGACTGGCCGTTCTACGTCTTCGGGGCGGGCCTTCCGGTCGTACCCGCAGTCCTGGCCGAGGCGCGCTCGTATGCTGAGAGGCAGTTCGACTACCGCAACATCGACCGCTTGAGCCCGGCAGAGGCACAAGAGGCTCTGTCCGGACCTGCAGCGGCAGCCAATGTCGCATTCCTACCGGAGGCGCTCACGCGGCTGCTCGAATCGGCTCGCGGCTACCCCTACTTCCTCCAGGTCTACGGAGATCAGGTCTGGCAGTGCGCGGCCGAATCCCCCATCCAGCTGATCGATGCCGAGGTCGCGATCACCTTGGGCACCGGCGAGCTCGACCGAAGCCTCTTCGCCTCACGGTGGGAGCGTGCCACGCCGAAGCAGAAGCAGCTCATGGCCGCCATGGCCGAAGACCCGGGCCCCAGCGCACTGCCCGACCTGGTATCCCGGATGGGCAAGAAGAAGCCCGCCGACCTGAGCGTCTTCCGTGACGAGCTCATCAAGAAGGGGCTGATCTACTCACCTGACCGAGGCATCCTCGACTTCACCGTCCCCCTCATGGCTGACTTCATCCGGCGCCACGCGGACGAGGTCTGACTTCCCCAGCACCCGTCCGAGCCGTCTGCCACGCCTCGGCGACATGGCTAGGCCGGCCGTCTGCGCGGCTTGAGCCGCACGTCCGGCAGCACCGGTGCGGGCAGCGGGCCGCCGTCGTACCCCACGACCTCCCCGAACCGACGGCCCGACGCCCCCGGGGCGTAGCGCGTGCCGCCGTCCCCGGGCACGGGGACCGGCGCCGCGGCCGCCTCGTCCTCCCGGGCAGCCGCGCTGACCTCGACCTGCGCCATCCAGTCCGCGCGGGCGGCCGCGACGTCGTCGTGCGAGCGCCCCACGAAGTTCCACCACATGACGATCTCCTCGGCGAACGGCTCGCCGCCGATCAGCACGGCCCGCACGGGCGAGGCCCCCGCCGACACCGTCAGCACCGAGCGCCCGGGCTCGACGTAGCCGAGCGACGCGACCGGCACGGGCACGCCCTCGAACGACGCGTCACCCGTGTCGACCAGCAGCGCGTGCTCGAACCCCGGGTCCACCGCGAGCTCGACCGACGCGCCCGCAGGCAGGTCCACCTGCGCCCCGACCAGGGGCGTGAACACGGTGGCTGCGGACCGCAGCGCGGCGCCCCCCACGCTCAGCGACCCCACGAGCACCTGGACCCGCTCGCCTCCCGGCCCGGACCACACCGGCAGGTCACCGTGGTGCTCGAAGAACGGCTCGTCGCCGAGCCGGTCCCCCGGCAGCGCGACCCAGAGCTGCACGCCGTGCAGCAGGGGCGGCCGCACGCCCGCGGGCGACTCCTCCGAGTGCGAGATGCCCCGTCCGGCCGTCATGAGGTTCAGCTCGCCCGGCCGCACCGTCTGCAGCGACCCGACCGAGTCGCGGTGCAGGATCTCGCCCTCGAACAGCCAGCTCACCGTCTGCAGGCCCGTGTGCGGGTGCGGGGGCACCTGCATGCCGTCGGAGGTCGAGACGTCGTCGGGACCGTAGTGGTCCAGGAAGCACCAGGCCCCCACGAGCGAGCGGGCGCGCTGCGGGAGCGTGCGGCGCACGTCCATGGCGCGGGTCCCGCCGAGCGGGACCTGGCGGTGGTCGAGGATCTCGACGGGGGTGCGGTCACCGGGGACGCCGTCCACGCCCGACGGCGTCGCGTGGCTCCCTGCGGCGCACACCTCTTCGCGGGGCCGGGTCTCGAGGTTGCTCATGGGACGAGCCTAGGCTCGCCCGCGGCCGGAGGCCCGCCACCGAGGGGTCCGCAGACTCGGCGAGGCTCCCGGCGGGGGCCGGGAGCCTCGCTGATGACCGTGTGCCCTGGGTGGCCGGACCGGGAACGGTCCGACCGGGCGCCGCGTCGACGTCGCGGCTCGGCGCCTCCCCCACGACGAGCTGGTGCTCGCCCTGTTCTCCTGGAAGGCGCCTCTCACGATCGGCTCTCCGGTTCCGGTCGAGACCTGCGTCGTCACCCGCAGCCCGGGGTGTTGCCACCCGCGGGACGTCTCACCGTTCTCCGGTCGGCCTGGGGCTCTCAAGGTGTGGTTCCAGCGTCCTTGCCGGTCCGTCCTCCCGTGCGGGAGGGCGTCGTTGGGGGCTGCTGCCGCCGTTCCCGTCGAAGCCGATAGTGACGTTTCTAGTCCTGCACGGGCCACCCCGGCAAGAGGTCGACGGACCCTTTTTCTCGGGGCGCGTTCACCACAGGTTCATCCACAACGGGAACGCCGCACTGCCGCGCTTACCCACAGGCTTGTGCACAGAATCTGTGGATAACTCTGTGGGTCGTTCACACCCAGAACCTCGCCGAGCTCTCCGCTGCGATGCGTTCCTCGACCTCCGCAGCCGACACCTCGAAGCTCCCGTCGTCCACCAGGACCCCCTGGACCCGCCCCTGGAGCACGGCCGCGAGCCGCGCCAGCAGAGCCCGCGCACGGGTCCGGGCGATGAGGTGCAGCCCCGACGGCTCCTCGACCTCCAGCTCGTACGGATCGGTCGGGAGCCACCGGAGCCGGTAGGCGAACGGACCGTACTCGCGCCAGTCGAGCGCGGCGAGCGCCGCGGGCACCTCGCGCACCTTCTGCACCACGACCTGGACCGCGCCGTCGTACGGCGTCTGGCCGACCAGCACGAAGTCGACCAGGTGGTCCGCACGCTCCTCGACCTCGGTCACCTGCGCACCCGGGACGAAGGTCCGCAGCACCCCCAGGGCCGCCTCCGGCACGAGCGCGTGCGCGCTGTACAACGTCAGGTCCACCCCCTGCGCCGGGTCGGGCGTCAGCACGCTGACCCCGTCGGCCACCACGCTGCCACCGACCTTGCGCGCGGCGGCGACCGCCCACCGCACCGCCCGGAGCTCCAGGTCGTCGGGCAGGCCCGCCGCGAAGACCCGACCGAGCCCGTCCCGGTCCTCGAGAGGCCCCGTGGCGGGCCCCCGCGACCGGTGCCCGACCCGTACTGCCCACACCTCGGCGACCGCGGACGCCAGGCCCAGGCCTGCCGCACCGGGCGGCTGGACCCCGAACGGCCCGACGACCTCGACGCCCTCCGTGAGCCGGAGCACCCCGGGGCGACGGACGTCGTCGGGCACCACGCCGCGGAACCGGGCCCCCGCCATGGGGCGCTCGGCCGGACCGCTCGTCGGCTCGCTCACCCAGCCCGACTCCGGGAACCAGGCCCGCGCGAGCGCCTCGATCCCCGGCCGCACCACGCCCCGTGAGCGCGGCAGCGCGAGCAGGTGGTCGCTGCTGTACATGTCGGGGACCCACCCCGTCGCAGGAAGCGTCATGACGTGACGCTAGACGCCGCGAGGACCGCCCAGGATGCCGGGAGGTTACGGGCGTGGGTCGGCTGCGGGCGTCAGGAGGTGGGGGCGCCGACGTCGTGCAGGTGGTGGACGACGTCGTGCAGGAAGTACCGGCCGAGCGTGCGCACCGTGAAGACCGAACCGTTGGACCGGCGCCCGGGGCGCTCCCAGTCGTCGGGCCCGACGGCGTCGAACCGGCCCGCGACCCGGTCGCCCGCGATCGCGACCTCCCGTGCGAGGACCTGCGGGTCCTGGTGCTCGTAGTCGCCCGCGAGCGCCGCCGCGTCCTGGTCCCAGTTCGCGAACAGCGGGTCGTCGCCCTCGACCATCGACGCCAGCCGCACGTCGAAGATGCCGAACACGTCGCGCACGTGCGCCGCGTACTCGAGCGGGGACCACGTGTGCTCGTCAGGACGCACCGCGACGTCCGGACGCGCGAGGACCTCCTGCCAGCGCGGGATCGTCGCGCGCACGGCCGGCCCCACCTGGTCCGGGTCGACCGTGCCCGACACGAAGCCGCACTCGGGGCAGGGACGGTCCAGGACCCAGGTCCAGTCCTTGGTGTCGGGCGTGATGCCGGACGAACCGGCCGGGACCTGCGGGGGTGTCGTCATGCACCGGATGCTAGGACCCCGCGGCGCACCGCGAAAGCCCCCGACCGGTTCGTGGACCTCACTCCTCCGGGCCGGGCTGCGGGATCTCGTCGAGGAGGAGGACGTCGAGGGGCTCGAGCATCCACTCCTCGAACGGCACGTCCTGGAACAGGTCGAACAGCGCGTCCTCGCCCGTGGTGAACGCCTCGGCCGACTCCCAGATCGTGGTGAGGACGAGCCGCTCGCCGTCGCCCTCCGTCCACGCGACGGCCTGGATGATCCCCTCGACCGAGCGTGCCGTCAGGACGGCCTGCTGGAGGTACGCGAGCGTCGCCCCGCGGTGCTCGGGGCGTGGACGGTGCACGACGACCTGCGTGAACATCGGTCCTCCCCAGGGCTCAGTTCAGCCTCCACCCTACGAGTCGGTGCCGACCCCTGGGAAGAGGACGACAGGGTGATGTCTCAGGTCGCCCTGGCGCCGTCGCCCATCTGGTCGAGCGAACGCCCCTTGGTCTCCGGGAGGAACCGGAGCACGAAGAACACCGCGAAGGCCGAGATCGCGGCGAACGTCCCGTACGTCGCAGGCAGCCCCCAGGCCTCGCTGACCACCGGGAAGGACCGCGTCACCGCGTAGTTCACGAACCACTGGACGGCCGTGGCGACCGCGAGCGCCGTCGCCCGCATCACCGGCGGGAACATCTCACCGAGCAGCACCCACCCGAGCGGCCCCCACGTGAGGCCGAACGACACCACCATGAGGTTGACCGCGACGAGGGCGGTCATGGCCCAGGCCAGCGGGAAGACCAGCTCGCCCGAGGCCGACGTCGTCGCGTGGCCGAACGCGAACGCCGTCACCGCGAGGGACACCGCCATGCCCACCGAGCCTGCCGCGAGCATGGGACGGCGCCCGAACCGGTCCGCGAGCCCGATCGCGACGACCGTGACCGCGATGTTGACCGCGGCCGTCACCAGGGACATGGTCAGTGCCTCGGACTCGGTGAACCCCACCGACTCCCACAGCGACGTCGAGTAGACGAACACCGCGTTGATGCCGCTGAGCTGGATGAGCGCCGCGACGCCCAAGCCGATCCACACGATGGGCCGCAGCCCCAGGGCGCTGCCCCGCAGGTCCCGGAGCGAGCTCCTCGTGTGCGTCCCGACCGACGTGCGGATGCGGTCGACCTCCTGGTCGACCTCGTGGTCCCCGAGCCCCGAGAACCCCTGCAGGACGCGCTGCGCCTCGACCTCCCGCCCCTGGGCCACGAGGAAGCGCGGGGACTCGGGCAGTCGCAGCGTCGCGAGGCCGTAGAGGGCCGCGGGAACCAGCTCGGCCAGGAACATCCAGCGCCACGCGGGGATGCCCGCCCACAGGTCGTTCGCCGCCCCTCCGGCCGCGCGTGACATCGCGAGGCCCACGGCGAGGGCCACGAAGATCCCGATCGTGATGAAGAGCTGCTGCAGCCCGCCCAGTCGCCCGCGCGAGCGCGGCGGCGCGATCTCGGCGATGTACGCGGGCGCCATGACCGACGCGGCGCCGATCCCGACGCCCGCGAGGAACCGCACGGGCAGCAGCACCACGACCGACGGCGCGAACGCGGCAGCCACCGCGCACACCCCGAACAGCGACGCCGAGAGCAGCATGACGCGCACCCGCCCCAGGCGCTCCGAGACCGACCCCGCGAACCAGGCCCCCACCGCGCACCCCAGGAGGGACAGCGACGCCACCACGCCCCGCAGGCTCGCGCCCAGCTCGAAGTGCTCGCTGAGCGCGCCGACCGCCGAGTTCACGACCGAGGTGTCGAACCCGAACAGCAGCCCGCCGAGGGCCGCCGCGAGGCACGCGAGGAGGACACGGCCGGGGACGCGGGGGCGCTCCTCGGGACCAGGTTCAGGACTCATGCGTACGACACTGCCACGCGCGCGTGCCCGGCGGACGACGGGTGGGGGGTGATCCGCGCCCCGGCCCGCGCGTGTCAAGGCCGGTGCGCACCCGAGGCCGCACCGCTCCTGGCGCGTCGGCCGGCGGCCGGGCTCACAGCACCTGGCTCGCGAGCACGGCCGACTCCTCGTCCGAGAACAGCCGCGACCGGATGATGAACCGCACGCCCTCCGGTGCCTCGACGCTGAACCCCGAGCCACGTCCCGGCACGACGTCGACCGTCAGGTGCGTGTGGCTCCAGTACTCGAACTGGCCGCGGCTCATCCAGAACGGCACCGTGAACGTCGCCCCGTCGAGGTCCGCACCGGGCGCCGCCCCGGCGGGCGGATCGTCCCCCGCGACACCCAGCGGACCCGAGGGGCCCGTGAGCGCGACGTCCGCGAGCTCGGCCTCGGCGAGCTCGGAGAACGGGTCGGCCACCACCAGGTCGCCCAGGTGGACGTCGGCCTCCGACGTGATGAGCTCGCCCTGCGGGTAGCACATGGGCGACGAGCCGTCGCAGCACCCCCCGGACTGGTGGAACATGAGCTCGCCGTACTGGACCCGCAGCCGGGCGAGCAGCTCGGCGGCGGCCGGGGTCAGCGCGACCCTCTCGGCCGGCACCTCCCCAGGCGAGGAACCCACCACCCCGGGCGCGGTGACCTGCGGGGCGGGTGTGACGTCGTCGGGCATGATCCTTCTCCCCTCGTGATGGACGGACGGACGAGCGCGGGCGGGGCCCGCCGGCCCCACCCGCCGTGGCACGACGGCCTAGAAGAAGCCGAGCCTCGTGGCCGAGTAGCTGACCAGGAGGTTCTTGGTCTGCTGGTAGTGGTCGAGCATCATCTTGTGGTTCTCGCGGCCCACGCCCGAGCCCTTGTACCCGCCGAACGCCGCCGCCGCGGGGTACGCGTGGTAGCAGTTCGTCCAGACGCGACCCGCCTGGATCTCGCGGCCCGCCCGGTAGGCGATGTTGGCCTCGCGCGACCACACGCCCGCGCCCAGGCCGTACAGGGTGTCGTTCGCGACCGTGATCGCGTCGTCGAAGTCGGCGAAGTCCGTGACCGCGACGACGGGGCCGAAGATCTCCTCCTGGAAGATCCGCATCGAGTTCTTGCCCTCGAAGATCGTGGGCGTGACGTAGTAGCCGCCCGCGAGGTCGCCGCTCATCTCGGCGCGCGTGCCGCCCGTGAGGACCTTGGCCCCCTCGGCCTTGCCGATGTCGATGTAGCTGAGGATCTTCTCGAGCTGGTCGTTGGACGCCTGCGCGCCGATCATGGTCTCGGTGTCCAGGGGGTTGCCCTGCTTGACGGCCCTGGTCCGCTCGATCGCGTCGCCCAGGAACGAGTCGTAGATCGACGACTGGATGAGCGCGCGCGACGGGCACGTGCACACCTCGCCCTGGTTGAGGGCGAACATCGTGAACCCCTCGAGGGCCTTGTCGTAGAAGTCGTCCTTCTCGCGCGCCACGTCCTCGAAGAACAGGTTGGGCGACTTGCCGCCCAGCTCGAGCGTGACCGGGATGATGTTCTGGCTCGCGTACTGCATGATGAGCCGGCCCGTCGTGGTCTCGCCCGTGAACGCGATCTTGCGGATGCGCGGGCTCGACGCGAGCGGCTTGCCCGCCTCGACCCCGAACCCGTTGACCACGTTGAGGACGCCCGGGGGCAGCAGGTCCCCGATGATGTCGATCAGGAACAGGATCGACGCGGGCGTCTGCTCGGCGGGCTTGAGGACCACGCAGTTGCCCGCCGCGAGCGCGGGCGCCAGCTTCCACACGGCCATGAGGATGGGGAAGTTCCACGGGATGATCTGCCCGACCACGCCCAGCGGCTCGTGGAAGTGGTACGCGATGGTGTCCTCGTCGATCTCGGAGATCGAGCCCTCCTGCGCGCGGATCGCGCCCGCGAAGTAGCGGAAGTGGTCGATCGCGAGCGGGATGTCCGCGGCGAGCGTCTCGCGCACGGGCTTGCCGTTCTCCCACGTCTCGGCGACCGCGATCTTCTCGAGGTTGGCCTCCATGCGGTCGGCGATCTTGTTGAGGATCACGGCGCGCTCGGTCGCCGTGGTCCGGCCCCAGGTGCGGGCGGCGCCGTGCGCGGCGTCCAGGGCGCGGTCGATGTCCTCGGCCGTGCCGCGCGCGACCTCGGTGAAGGTGCGGCCCGTGACGGGGCTCGGGTTCTCGAAGTACCGGCCGCTCGCCGGGGCGACGTACTCGCCGCCGATCCAGTGGTCGTACCGGGACGTGTACTCGGCGATCGCTCCGGGGGTGCCCGGGGCAGCGTAGACGGTCATGTGCGTCTGCCTCCTCGCAGTGCTCTGTTGCCTGTCGTGGACCGCCGCCGCCCGTCTGCCCGCCGTCCCGCGTGGTCCACGACCCGTGGCGCACCGTTGCGCCCGGGTGCACCGGAGGCTACGTGGGGCAGGGTTGCAGGAGCGTTGCAGTCACGCTGTCAGAACGTTCAGCGCAGCGAGCGGTCCAGCAGCGCGATCCGCGCCCGGGCCCGCGCGGCCGTGGGGCTCCCGGGGGCGGCGAGCGCCGCGAGCCGGTGCCAGGCCGCGTGGTCCTCGGCCCCCTCGTCGCTCGCGAGCCACCGCGCCACCGCGCCGGGGTCGCCCGACGCGAGGACCGCGCCGCGCACCTCGGCCGACAGCTCGTCGCGCAGCCGCTCGACCCCCGGCGCGACCGACCGCGGCAGGACCGGCCCCGCGTACGCCGTGAGCGCGGCGTGCACGTCACCGGCACCGAGCAGGTGCCGCACGGTGTCGAGGTCGGTGCGCAGCGGCGCCCCCAGCCGGTAGGGTCGCGACCCGCCCAGCAACGGTCCGACCGCCCGCCGCAGCCGCGACACCTCAGCCCGCACGGTCACGTCGGAGAGCTCGTGGGGGTGCAGCAGCACGGCCAGCTCGTCGGCGGCGAGCCCGCGCGGGGCCGCGGCGAGCAGCAGCAGGATCTCGCTGTGGCGAAGGCTCAGTCGGCCCGACGGCGCAGCGTGCGTCCCGCCGTCGGGCACGGTCGCGTAGGTCCCCGGGCCGGGCCAGCCCGCGGCCGCTCCCGGCGCCGCGCGCAGCACGCCGCTGGCCGCCCCCAGGACGTCGAGCCGCGGCGCGAACCCGTGGCCCCCCGTGGCAGCGTCGGCGCCCGGGCGGTGCTCGGTGCCGTGCTCGGCGAGCTCGCGCTCGACCGCCGCGACCGAGGCCCGGACGAGCGAGAGCACGACGCCCGAGGCCGCGACCTGACCGCCCGTGACGTCGAGGACACCGAGGATGCGGCCCGTGCGCAGGTCGCGGACGGGCGCGGCCGCGCAGTTGAGGGACTGGGCGGGACGCGTGAAGTGCTCGGCGCCGAGGACCTGGACGGCGCTCCCGGTCGCGAGGGCCGTGCCGGGCGCGTTGGTCCCCACGCGCTCCTCGCGCCAGACCGCGCCCTCGACGAACCCGATGCGCGCCACGTCGTCGCGCACGCGTGCGCTGCCCTCGACCCACAGGAGGCGACCGGCGTCGTCGGTCATCGCGACGACCGCGCTCTCCCCTGCGAGCCCCTCGACCAGGAGGTCGCGCACGATCGGCATGGCGCGGGCGAGCGGGTGGTGTGCGCGGTAGGACGTGAGGTCCTGGTCGGACATCGACACCTCGGGGTGGGCCACGTCGGGGTCCACCCCGCTGCGCGCGCTGCGGCGCCACGACGCCGCGACGAGCGGTCGAACCCCCAGCGGGAGCGCTCCCGTGCTCAGGAACGCGCTGTGCGCGGCGCGCACGCCGACGGTGCCGGGCCTGCTGCCGGGCCCGGTGGGGCGCGGGCTGTCCGGCGGAGGGTCGGACGGGTGAGCGTCGGGGCGCTGGGGATGGTCGGTCACGATCGCTCCCTTCGACGCCCTCGTCGAGTCCTGCCGGTCCTGGGGCCAGTGTAGGTCGGGAGCCGTGCGCCGTCCTGGGGTCCGGGAGGCCCGGAATCGTGCGGATTAGCAATCTGACACGAAGTGCCTATGATGTCAGCATGCCGAAGATCATCGGCGGTTCGCTCCACGAGCACCGCGCACAGACCCGTCAGAAGCTCTTCGCGGCGCTCTCGAACCTCATGATGGACCGCGGCTTCGACGCGATCTCCCTCGCGGACATCGCCGCGGCGGCCGGCGTGGGACGCACCGCGGTGTACAACCACTTCCCCGACAAGGAGTCCCTGCTCCTCGGGTTCATCACCCACGAGACCGAGCAGTACGTCGGCACCCTGGAGCGCGCGCTCGAAGGGGTCGACGACCCGGTCGAGCAGCTGCGCACCTACATCCGCCAGCAGGCGCAGCTCAAGCGCGTCTTCCACCTCGCGCCCGGACCGGACCTGCGCACCGTGCTCTCGCGCGGCACCCAGCAGCGCCTGCGCGAGCACGCCGTGATCGTCGAGGACACCCTGCGCCGCATCCTCACCGCAGGCATCGCGTGCGGCGAGTTCCCCGACCAGGACCTCGGCACCACGGTCCAGCTCGTCAACGCGTGCCTCTCGGGACGTCACATCCCCGAGGACCCCGCCGCGCGCGAGCGCGCGATCGAGGCGACCGAGGCGTTCGTCCTGCGCGCCGTCGGCACGCAGGAGCTCGTGGCGGGCTGAGCCGTTTGACACCCCGCGCGGCGCGCTGCGAACCTGCGGCGTGACCTCGACCGCCCCGGCCCGCGCCTTCCTCGCCCCGACCCTCACGTTCGTCCTGCTGACGTTCGTCGCGTCGGGAGCGCTGCTCCAGCTCCAGCCCGCCTCGGGGATCGACCCGGCGGTGCTCGCGCTCGTCCAGCTCGGCCCCGCGGTCGGGGCCGGGATCACGCTCGCGATCTTCCGTGGGCGCCTCGCGCCCCTCCTGCCCGACGCCGTCCCCCGCCGTCAGGTCGTCGCGCACCTGGTCCTGGCGCTCGCGGCCTGCCTGCTGTACGCGGGCGTGCTCGTCACCGTCCTGCTGGTGCAGGGCGAACCGCTCGAGGGCGCGCACGGCGTCGCGGGCGTGCCGTTCGTCGTGCTCACGCTCACGTACCTCGTGGGTGCGGCCGGCGAGGAGATCGGGTGGCGCGGCATGCTCCAGCCGTTGCTCGAGAACCGGTTCTCGCTCCTGGCCGCGAGCATCGTGACGGGCCTCGTGTGGGGCGTGTGGCACGTGCAGATCTTCACCGCGGGCCCCGTCGTGGTCGTGGCCTTCCTGCTCGCGACCGTCGCGCTCTCGGTGCTCGTGGGCCACTTCGGCCGCGGGACCGTGTGGCAGCGCGTCGCGCTCGCGACGCTCGTGCACTGGCTCGTGAACCTCGCCCTGCTGCTCGCCCTCGGCGACCGGCACTCGACGCCCGACGGCACCGTCGCGAACGCGATCGCCGCGCTCGTGACCACGGCCGTGTTCATGGCGATGTTCGCGGCAGCGCAGCGCAAGCGCGGCAAGAGCGCGCTCGTGGCGCGCAGGACGCAGGACGTCGCGGCCTAGGGCGCACGCCCGGCGCGGGCCTCGCGCCACCCCGACGTCCCGTCATGCTCCCGGCGGGACCGTCCGCTGCCCGACCCTGCGGATCGCCTCCAGGGGATAGGGCGTCTCCCGGCTCTCCCGGCGGAACTTCAGGTGAAAGTCCCCGACCACCGCTGCGACAGGCGCGTGTCGGGTCAGGGCGGCGGCGACCCCCGCGGGAGCCGCACCAGGGGGCGCTCCCTCGGCGACCGAGCGCACGAACGCGCTGCGTTCCTCCGGCCCGTAGCCGTACAGGGCGACGGCCAGCCAGTTCACGAGGTAGGTGGCGCTGTACCAGCGGTCGTAGTCGCGGTGCTCGCGGAAGAAGTCGGCCTCGCCCTGCGTGAGCTCGAACCGGGAGGAGATCGCGAGGCCGTAGTCGGCGAAGAAGAGCCGCTCACCGTCGGTCAGGATGTTCTCGAAATGAGCATCGAGGTGCAGCAGCCCCTGGGAGCTCATGAACGAGATACCGCGTTCCAGCTCGTCGTCGACCAGGGCGCAGGCCTTCTCGGCGGCCTCTCCCCCCGCCCCGACCTGGTCACCCAGCCAGGCGTGCAGGGTCTGCGGGACGTACTCGAGGAACAGCACGAGGCTCGCCGAGGACTGCGCGAGAGCCTCGATCCGGCGCCGCACCTCCGGCCCGCCTCCCCAGTAGGCGACGGCTCGGTCCACGTCCGCCAGCTCCTCGGGCAGCGGCCGACCGGCGTCCGGCAGCACCCGCCAGTGGTGCATCACGGGGAACCCCTCGTAGTCCCCCGTGATCACCCAGCTCGTCGTCATCACGTGCACGGCCAGCTCGCGCCATGCACCGAACCCCGGGCCGCCGATGCTGCCGACACCGAAGTGGCAGAAGTTCGGCAGATCGAACAGGTTCGCCGTGGAGCGAAGGTTCTCCGGCTGCCGCTCGAGGTCGGTGAGACGCACCTGCTTGACGAAGACCGGGGCCCCGTCGACGTCCAGCAGGACCGTCGTCCCGCCGATGCCGGATCCGATCGGGGTGCCTGCGTCCACCAGCTCCCGCAGCCTGCGGTCGCTGCACAGCGAGAGCGACGTGGAGACGGCCCCGTGGACGGCCAGGCGAGAGGCACGGGACATGTCAGGGCTCTTCAACGCCGCCTCCAGCCGGGCACCTGCTTCTCGTGCACGCCGTGTCGGCGGACATCGCGGCGGGAGCCGCCGACAGCCTCTCACGTGGTGCCCGTGGCCTTCCCGGCCCGACGACGGAGCGCGCCTCCCGCGGGTCGGCCCGCAGCTCCGAGCGGGCCAGGTGTCGTCGTCGCCGTCCCCCGACACCCGTGCCCCGGGCACCCGTTTCGCGGGACGCGCGCCTAGAGTGCTCCGGTGCCCCCCGCAGAACCGCCACGTCCCCCAGCCCTGCCCGGGCACCCCGAGGAACCCGCCCGGCGCGGGCTCGGACGGTCCTTCACCAACGTCTTCACGGCCAACATCAGCTCGAGCCTGGCCGACGGGATCGCGCGCGCCGCCGCACCGCTCCTCGCAGCCCGCCTGACCGACGACCCCCTCCTCGTCGCGGGCATCGCCGCCGTCGCGATGCTCCCCTGGCTGTTCTTCGCGATCCCGTCGGGCGTGCTGCTCGACCGGATCGACCGGCGCCACGCGATGACGATCGCGAACGGCACCCGGACGCTCCTCGCGGTCGCGCTGATCACCCTCTTCGCGACCGGCACGCTGACCATCTGGTGGCTGTACGTCGTGATCTTCGCGTACGGAGCGCTCGAGACGCTGTACGACGGCGCGATCCGGGCCGTCGTCCCCGCGATCGTGCGCCGCGCCGACCTGCCCCGCGCCAACTCGCGCATCGAGGCGGGCGAGCTCGTCGTGCAGAACTTCCTCGCGGTCCCCTGACGTCGGCGCTGTTCGCCGTGGCCGTCGTCATCCCGCTCGGGATCGGCGCGCTGTCCTACGCCGTCGCAGGGGTCCTCGCGTTCTTCCTGCCCGCAGCGGCGGCCGGCGCCCACCGCGCGCACCAGGCGCACCAGGCGCACCCCGCGCTCCCACCCGTCCGCACGACGCTGCGCCGCCAGCTCACCGACGGCTACCGCTTCATCATGAGCCACCCCATGCTGCGCCCGCTGTGGTTCCTCAGCATCCTCATCGCCCTGTTCTTCTCGGCGGCGATCGCGACCGACGTGCTGTTCGTGCTCGAACGGCTCGAGGTCCCCGAGAAGTGGTTCGGGGTGTTCATGCTCTCGGGGGCGGTCGGCGGGATCCTCGGAGCGGCGGTCGTGAGCCCGCTCAAGCACCGGTTCGGGGCCGGTCCCGTCATGGCCGCGGCCAACTTCGTCGGGCCGGTCGCGCTCGTCGTCATGGGGTTCTTCCCGACGATCCCGGTCGCGGTCGTGTGCTTCGCGGTGTCGTTCGGCTCGACGTCGGTGTGGAACGTCCTGGTCATGTCGCTGCGGCAGGCCGCCATCCCGGGCCACCTGCTGGGCCGGGTCCACGGGACGTGGCGCACGCTGCTCTGGGGAACCATGCCGCTGGGCTCGCTGCTGGGCGGGCTGCTCGCCCGGATCGACCTCACGACCCCCCTGATCGTCGCGGGCGGGGTCACCGTCGTGGTCTCCCTGGTGGGCTACCGGTTCCTGCACGGGCTGCCCGACCCCGAGGACGTCGCGGAGCACGCGCTTCCCAGTCCGTGAGATCTCGCCCACAGAGCATAGGTAAACCTCACCTCACTGTTGTATCGTTCCTGACGCGACGTCATGACGATGTGTCACGACACACCGCGGATCCTGCGCCGACCCTCCTGGCGCACGTGCCGACGTCGTGCACGTGACACGACGAACCGCAGGAGCCCCTCGTGACCGCTGAAATGACCGCTGAGACCCTCCCCGGCGCCGCACCCGCGTCGCTGTCGCTCCGCCTGCGCGAGGGCACACGCCCCGAGCACGAGCAGGCCGAGACCACGGGCTTCGTCGAGAAGCTCATGGGAGGCGAGCTCGACGTCGCCGCCTACACCGACCTCGCCGCGCAGCAGTACGCGATCTACGGTGCGCTCGAGCAGGCCAGCGCCCAGATCCGCGACGACGCACAGGGTGCGACCCTCGTGTTCGACGAGCTGACCCGCACGCCCTCGATCGAGAAGGACCTCGCGTTCCTCGTCGGACCCGAGTGGGCCACCGAGATCCGCATCCTGCCCGCGACCGAGGCCTACGTGGCCCGTCTGCTCGAGGTCGGCACGTCGCTCCCCGCCTACGCGGCGCACGCCTACACGCGCTACCTGGGCGACCTGTCGGGCGGTCAGATCATCAAGCGCATGATGGAGCGCCACTACGGGCTCGGCCCCGACGGCCTGGCGTTCTACACGTTCGACGAGATCCCCAAGGCCAAGCCCTTCAAGGACGTCTACCGCGAGCGCCTCGACTCGCTGGACCTCACCGACGAGCAGCTCGCCGAGACCGTCGCGGAGGCCAAGCGCGCGTTCCGCCTCAACAGCGCGCTGTTCGCGGAGCTCGGCGCGGTCCACTGCTGACGGCTCGCTGAGAGCGCCGGGCTCGGCGCCGAACAGGTGGTTGCGGCTCGTCGAGCGGGCGGTCGAGGTTCGTCGACGGCCCGGTGCGCACCGCGACCGCCTGCTCGGCACCGGCGACGGGTCGGCCCGAGCCCCCCGACGTCTCCAAGATCACAGAAGATCCTGGGACCCGTGCACCTCCTGGGGGCGGACGTAGGTTAGCCTCAACTTACCCGGAGCCGCCCCTCGTGCGGGCGGCCGACCCCTGCTGGAGCCCCTGTGATGTCGCACCCTGCCCGCGTACCGTCCACCGAGCAGCGCCGCGGTCCGCGGACGCGTCGCCTGCGACGCTCGTCCGCCGTCGGCGTCGCAGGGCTCGCCGCGGTCCTGCTGGTGACCGGCTGCGCCCCGCTCCCGTACGAGCCGCCGAGCCAGACACCGGCACCCACCACGGACCAGGCCGCACCGGCCGCCCCCGAGGCCGACACCACCGCGACGCTCGACGCGTGCACGGCCCTCGAGACGGGCGAGCGTCCCACCGTGGACCCCGCGACGTTCCCGACCGGCCCGACGACCGCGACGTTCACCGACGACGCGATCGACCCGATCGCCACGGCCCCCACCCCGACGCTGCCCGTGACCGTGCAGTCGTTCGACGGCCGCGAGGTCGCCGTCACCGATGCCTCGCGCATCATCGCGGTGGACCTGTACGGCACGCTCGGCGAGATCGTCTACAGCCTGGGCCTGGGCGCGAACGTCGTGGGCCGCGACCTGCCCACCGGCTTCCCCGAGGCCGCCGACGTCCCCGTCGTGACCGGCGCGGGCCACGCCCTCAGCATCGAGACCATCCTCGGCCTGGACCCGAGCGTCATCCTGACCGACGCGACGCTCCTCACGGACACCGCCCGCTCGCAGCTCGAGTCCTCGGGCATCCCCGTCGTCTACTTCGACGAGGCCCGCACGCTCGACGGGATCGACGACCGCATCACCGCGGTCGCGACCACGCTCGGCGTCCCCGAGGCCGGCGCCGCGCTCGTCGAGCGCACCGACCAGCAGGTCTGCGCCGCGCTCGCGGGAGTCCCCGCGAACACGGGAGACCCCCTCGTCGCGTTCCTCTACCTGCGCGGCTCCAACATCAAGATGCTGTTCGGGCCGGGCTCCGGGGCCGACGACCTGATCCGCGAGATCGGCGGCCAGGACGCAGGGACCACGATCGGCCTCACGCAGCAGTACGCACCCGTCACGAGCGAGGCCATCATCTCCGCGGCCCCGGCCGCCTACCTCGTCATGACCGACGGCCTCGAGTCGAGCGGTGGGCTCGACGCCATGCTCGCGATCCCCGGCCTCGCCCAGACGCCCGCGGGCCAGAGCCGGCGCGTGATCGACATGGACGGCAGCCGCCTCCTGACGTTCGGCCCCCGCACGGGCGAGACCATCGCGTCGCTCGTCGAGGCGTTCTACGGCGTCCCCGCACCGGACCTGAGCACGGTCGGTGCTGCCGGCACGTCGGCCGCCGCCGGGACCGCAGCCCCGTGACACCTGCCTCCCGCCCCGCAGGCCCGACGACGTCGCGCACCACCTCCGGCTCCCTCACCTCCGAGCAGCGCACCGCGGACGGGACGACCACCGACCCTGGCGGGCCGGGCACCGCGGTGAGCGGCGCCGTCGGGCCTGCTGGTGGCCCGGACCGCCGCACGCGGACACCCGACGCGCTGCCCGCCGTGGGGCGCGGCCGACGCCGCGCCGCGACCTGGCTCATGGTCGGGCTCGGCGTCGCGCTGCTCGTGCTCACCGTGCTGTCCGGGATGACGGGGCAGGTGCCCGTGTCGCCCGCCGAGGTCCTCGGCTCGCTCATGCACCACATGGGCCTCGACATCGGCCCCATGCCCTCGCACCCGCAGGGCGAGAACACGCTGTGGGTCGTGCGCTTCCCGCGCGTCGTCCTCGCGATCGTCGTCGGGGCCGCGCTCGCGTGCTCGGGCGCGCTCATGCAGGGCGTGTTCGGCAACCCGCTCGCCGAGCCCGGCGTGATCGGCGTCTCGGCGGGCGCGGCCGTCGGGGCGTGCGCGGTCATCGTCACCGCGGGCTCGCTCGTCTCGGGGACCTGGGTCGCCGCCGCGGCCTTCCTGGGCGGACTGATCACGACGTTCGTCGTCTACGCGCTCTCGCGGTCCGGCGGGCGCACCGAGGTCGTGACGCTCGTCCTCACGGGCATCGCGGTCAACGCGTTCGCGGGCGGGCTGCTCGCGTTCTTCACGTTCGTCGCCGACCCTGCCGCGCGCGAGCAGATCGTGTTCTGGCAGCTCGGCTCGCTCGGCGGCGCCACGTGGGGGTCGGTCGCGGTCGTCGCGCCCATCGCGATCGTCGGCGTGACCGGCGCGATGCTGCTGCGCCGCCAGATGGACCTGCTGTCCCTGGGCGAGCGCGCCGCGCACCACCTGGGCGTCGACGTCGAGCGGCTGCGCCAGATCGTGATCGTGCTCGTCGCGCTGCTCGTCTCCGCGGGCGTCGCGTTCACGGGGATCATCGCGTTCGTCGGGCTCGTGGTGCCGCACCTGGTGCGCATGGTCTGCGGGCCGAGCCACCGCTGGCTCATCCCCGCCTCGACGCTCGGCGGCGCCGTGGTTCTGCTCCTCGCAGACCTGGTCTCCCGCTCGCTCGTCGCCAACGTCGAGCTGCCGCTCGGCATGATCACCTCGCTCGTGGGCGGCCCCTTCTTCTTCTACCTGCTGCGCCGCACGCGCTCTCGCCAGGGAGGCTGGGCATGACCCGCGACATGGTGGACCCCGAGTCGAGGCACGAGGGCAGCAGCTTCTGGTCGTCGCTGCGGACCGCGGTCACGGGGCGGCGACGCTCGTCGCGGCTGCCCGCCGTCCCCACCCCGGGGACCGTCGTGACCGAGGCGCGCGGTGCGGTGCTCTCGCTCGACGGGACGCCCGTGCTGCGCGACGTGTCGGTCGCGGTCCGGGCCGGTGAGGTCCGTGCGCTGCTCGGGCCCAACGGTGCGGGCAAGTCGTCGCTGCTCGGGGCGCTCACGGGCGACCTGCCGCTCGACGGCGGATCGGTCCTGGTCGACGACGCCCCACTGCGGTCCTGGAGCCCGACCGAGCTCGCGATGCGCCGGGCCGTGCTCATGCAGCAGATCCACCTCAGCTTCCCGTTCACGTCGCTCGACGTCGTGCAGATGGGCCGCGCTCCGTGGCGCGGCACGCCCCTCGAGGAGGCCGACGACCAGGTCGTGGCCGAGTCCCTCGCCGCGACCGACGTGTCGCACCTCGCGGGCCGGCACTTCCCGTCGCTGTCCGGTGGTGAGAAGGCGCGCGTCGCGCTCGCGCGCGTCCTGGCGCAGCGGACAGGTCTGCTGATGCTCGACGAGCCGACCGCCGCGCTCGACCTCAAGCACCAGGAGCTCGTGCTGCAGATCGCGCGACGGCACGCGGAGGCCGGAGGTGCCGTGGTCGTCGTCGTGCACGACCTGGGGCTCGCGTCGGCGTACGCGGACCAGGTGACCCTGCTGTCGGGCGGGCGCGTCGTGGCCGACGGTCCGCCCCGTGAGGTCCTGACGGCCGAGCTGCTGAGCGAGGTGTACGACTACCCGGTCGAGGTCGTCGAGCACCCGGGCGGCGGGTCACCGATCATCCTGCCGGCGCGTTCCCTGGCGTCGCGGTAGAGGACTGCCGTCGAGGGAGACGGTGAGTCCCCCGCCTCGACGGCAGTCCCCTGCGGCGACCGGTGCGGCCGCGGCCTACAGGTGCCGGTCCGTGTACACCGCGAGCGCGTCCCGCACGAACGTCGCCCCCTCGACGCCGCCGTAGCTCGCGGCGAACCGCTCGTCGGCCACGTACATCTCCCCGAGCCCGACGACGTACTCCTTGACCGGTGCCGAGCTGTGCCCCGGGGTGCCCGGGATCCCGCTCAGCCACTCGACGTGGCGCCGCGCGAGCGCCTGCGCCTCGTCGCCGTCGGGCGCGAGCCCGGCCTGTGCGGCGGCCGCCCAGTCCGCGGCGAGCCGCCGGGTCTGCTCCTGGTGCGCAGCCTTGTCCTGCGGGGACAGCCCGCGCCACCAGGTGTCGCCCGTCCGGTAGGCGTCGGCACCCCACCGCTCGGTGACCTCTGCCTCGTGCTTCGTGTGGTCGAACCCGTCGAACATGTCGTCCGCCATGAGTCGCCCATCTCCTTCCATGGTCGTGATCGTGCGCTCGACCGACGCGATCTGTCGCGCCAGCCGCTGCTGCTCGGCCCGCAGGGCGTCCAGGTGGGTCCGCAGGGCCGTCGCCTGCGCGGCGGCACTCGTGGCGTCCTCCCGGCCGAGGATCTCGGCGATGGCCGGGAGGCCCACGCCGAGCTCCCGCAGCAGGAGGATCCGCTGGAGCCGGACGAGCGCGGGCCCGTCGTAGTACCGGTAGCCGTTGTGCCCGACCCTGCTGGGCGCGAGCAGCCCGACGTCGTCGTAGTGACGCAGCGTGCGGCTCGTGGTCCCGGCGAGGCGGGCGATCTCCTGGATCGACCAGTCGGTCGCGGGCTCGGTGCGTGCGGTCATGCGTTCTCCTCGTTCCCAGGGGTCCTGGTCGCCTCGGGTGAGGCAGCACGATCGACCCTAGAAGTTGACGTTACGTCAAGGTCAACCCCTGGTTCCCCCGGCCCGACGCCGTCACTCGCCGCGCAGCACCCGCGCCAGCTCGTCCGTGGTCGCCACGACCCGGAGGGCGCCCGCCGCCTCGAGCTCGCCCTGCACCGCGTAGCCCCAGGCGACGCCGATGCAGCCGATGCCGTGCGCGGCGGCCCCGAGCACGTCGTGCTCCCGGTCGCCGACCATGACGATCTCCTCGCGCGGCGGCAGGCCGGGCGGGCGGGCGGCCAGCGACGCGAGCGCGTGCTCGATCACGTCCGCCTTGGCGCCGCGCGTCCCGTCGAGGGTCGCACCGTAGACGCCCTCGACCAGGTCGTCGATCCCGAAGTGCGCGGTGATGCGGCGTGCGTAGACCTCGGGCTTGGAGGTCGCGACCGCGAGCCGGACGCCCGCGTCGCGCACCGCCGTCAGGCACTCCAGGACACCCGGGTAGAGGGAGTTCTCCAGCATGCGCCCCGCGGCGTAGACGTCGCGGTACGCCGCGACGGCCTCGGGGACGCGGTCGGCCGGGACACCGTGCCGCGCGAACGTCTCGGCGAGCGGCGGGCCGACGAAGCTCTGCAGGGTCTCGTCGGTCGGCACCTGGATCCCGAGCGCCCCGTAGGCGTGCCGGATCGACGACAGGATGCCCGGGGCCGAGTCCGTCAGCGTGCCGTCGAGGTCGAGGAGGGCGAGTCGGTAGGGAGGGTTCGCGGTGGTCACGGGGTCGATTCTCCCTCGCGGCGCCGACCGGCCGGGGCTACCGCCGAGCCGCTATCCCGGCGGGTCGCTCGGCCGTGCCTGACCACCCCGGCGCCTCGCGAGCCCCCACCCGGCCACGAAGCCGAGCACCAGCAGCCCGGCCCCCACCGCGGCCAGGCCCAGCGAGTGCGAGGCAGGTCGTGGCGGGACGTAGGTCGCGTCCGCGAGCGGGGCGTAGGCGAACCACCCGAACGTGGTCGGCCTCGACGCGAACCACCCGCCGACGCCGACCAGGAGCACTCCTGCCACGAGGCCGACGAGTCCTCCCCGCCCCAGGGCGCCGCGGGAGCGTGGGGGTACCGGTCCGGGGACGGAGGGTGGAGTCATGGCGCACATCCTGGCCGACCGGCCACGAGGCCGCAACGCCCCACGCCAGCAGCCCCTACTCTCCGACGCTCCCGTCGATCGCCTCGCGGATCAGGTCGGCGTGCCCGTTGTGCCGCGAGTACTCCTCGATCATGTGAACCAGGATCCAGCGCAGGTTCCAGCGCTCCCCGTCCCGGTTCGCTCGCGCCGAGCGCGTGTCGAGCCCTTCACGGGACGGGTCCGCCAGGGTCTGCGCGACGACCAGGTCCGAGGCGGCGATGGCGCGGTCGAGGAGCCCCCAGAGCTCTGTCGCCGTGGCGCCTGCGGCGCTGTGCCAGTCCCAGTCGATGTCGGCGTCCCAGTCGACGGCGTCGAGCGGCGGTATCGCCGGTCCGTCCTGGAACACCTCGGTGAACCAGTAGGACTCGACGACCGCGAGGTGCTTGACCATGCCTCCCAGGGTCATGCTCGACGGGCCGTGCGCGCGGACGAGCTGTTCGGCGTCGAGGTCGGCCGTCTTCAGCCGCAGGGTCTCGCGGTGGTAGGTGAGGAACTCGGTGAGGACGGTCAGCTCGTCTCCCGAGCGCTGCGGGATGGTGCGGGGGTCGTTGTCCACGGACCCGACCCTAGCGAGACCTGCGTGTCACCCGCGCCAGGTCGACGTGCGGGCACGTCGACCCGGCACCCGTCACTCCCCGACGAGCCCACGCACCACGCGGTACGACAGGTGCGTCACCAGGTGGTTGCTGCTCACCGGCCCTGGCTCGACGCGCAGGCCTCCCAGGCCCTCGAGCAACCGTTCGCCCGCCCCCAGGAGCACGGGGGCGACGTGCAGCCCGAACTCGTCGACGAGGCCCGCCGCGAGGTAGGCCCGCATGGTCGAGGCTCCGCCCGCGATGCCGACGTGCCCGTCGCGGGAGGCGGCGAGCGCCTGCGACAGCGCGGACTCGATCCCGTCCGTGACGAAGAAGAACGTCGTGCCCTGCATGACGAGGGGTTCGCGTGGGTGGTGCGTGAGCACGAACACGGGCGCGTGGTAGGGCGGCTCCTCGCCCCACCATCCCCTCCAGGCCTCGTCCCACGGGCCGCGACCGGGCGCGAACATGTTGCGTCCCATGACGAACGCGGTGGGGGCGGCGATGGACTCGAGCGCGGCCGTGTTGGCCTCGGGCTCCTCGAACATCCACCGGTGCAGCTGTTCGCCGCCCTCCCCGAGGGGGTTCTCGAGGGACTGGTGCGGTCCCGCGACGTACCCGTCGAGCGACAGCCCGACGTCGAACGTCACCCTGCCCACGCGGCTCACACCGACTTCCGGGTCCGGCGGATACCCACGAACAGGCCGACGGCGCAGGTGACCGCCGCGGCGACCACGCCCCACAGGACCGTGGTGCTCGCGAACGTCCCGCCGAACAGGGCGCGCTCGGCGTCGACCATGTAGGTCAGCGGGTTGAACTTCGCCGCGGTCTGCATCCACGACGGGCCGGCCTCGAGCGGGAGCATCATGCCGGACAGGATGAGGAGCGGGAACAGGAGCGACTGCTGCACGCCCCAGAACAGCCACTCGCGGTTCTTCGCGGCGAGCGCGAGCGCGCACGACAGCGCCCCGACGCCGACCCCGAACAGCCCCAGGAGCGCGAGCCCGGCGATCGCGTGCAGCGGGTAGAACGTGAACCCGAAGGGGATGCACACGAGCGCGATCAGCAACCCCTGGACGACGAGCGGCGCGAACTCCTTGAGCGCGCGGCCGACGAGGATCGCGGACCGGTCGAGGGGCGTCGCGAGGACGCGCTCGTACGAGCCGGTCATCATCTCGTAGAGCAGGTTCGAGCCCGTCATCGAGGTCCCGAACAGGGAGATCATGACGATCACGCCGGGCACGAACCACTGGAGGGTCGCGGCCGTGGTCCCGCCGGGGCCACCCATGCCGCCGCCCACGGCGCCGGTCAGGAGGGGCCCGAACAGGCCCAGGAAGATCAGCGGCTGGAGCAGCGAGAAGATCAGGGTGAAGGGGTCGCGCAGGACCAGGAGGATCTCGCGCGTGAAGACGGCCCAGGTGTCGCCGAGGAACTTCGCGGTCCCCGAGCGCCCGACGTCGGAGCGCCGGTCGGTCGCCTGCCTCGCCCCGGGCCGTGGCCCGCTCGTGGTGCCGATCCCGACGTTCGTCAGGCTGGCGGTGCCCGGTGCCCGAGCGACCGCGGGCTCGGCACCTCGACTCGTGTCCTGCTCGTCCATCACGCCGCCTCCTCGCGCAGGCTCCGACCGGTCAGGTTGAGGAACACGTCGTCGAGGCTCGCCTGCTTGAGCCCCGCCGAGCGGACCGAGAGCCCTGCGACCCGCAGGGACTCGATCGCCTCGGGCAGCCGGTCGGCGCCGTGCGTCGTGGAGAGGGTCACGGTGACGTCTCCCCCGGCACCGACGGTCGCGTGCAGCCTGTCGCCGGGTCCGTCGGGTCCGCCGCGACCCGGCTCGCCGGCTCCGCCCCCCACCTCGCCCACGACCGGGGCGAGGGCGGCGCGGACGCGCGTGACGTCGTCGGGCACCTGGGCCGGGGGGCCGGGCGTGCCGGCGACGACGAGCGTCACGACGTCGTCCGCGTGGTCGCGCTTGAGCGCGGCGGGCGGGGCGTCGGCGACGATCGTGCCGTGGTCGATGACGACGACGCGCTCGGCCATGGAGTCGGCCTCGTCGAGGTAGTGCGTGGTGAGGACGATCGTCATGCCGTAGCGCTCGCGCAGGACGCCGATGTGCTCCCACAGGTTGGCGCGGCTGTGCGGGTCGAGGCCCGTGGTGGGCTCGTCGAGGAACAGCAGCGGCGGGTGGTTCATGAGGCCGAGCGCGACGTCGAGGCGCCGGCGCTGCCCACCCGACAGGCTCTGGACCGTGCGCTTGCCGAGGCCGTCGAGCTCGAGCGCCGCGAGGAGGTCCGCGGCGCGGCGCTGGTACTCGCTCGCGGGCAGCCCGTAGAAGCGCCCCTGGTTGTGCAGCTCGTCGGCGACCCGGTAGGAGAACCCTCCCCCGTTGCCCTGGCCGATGTACCCGATGCGGGACCTGACCTCGGCGGGCTGGGTGCGGATGTCGAACCCGGCGACCTCTGCCCTGCCCGACGTGGGTTCGAGCAGGCTCGTGAGCATGCGCAGGGTCGTGGACTTGCCTGCGCCGTTGGGGCCGAGGAACGCGACGAGCTCCCCCTCGCGGACGTCGACGTCGATCCCCTTGACCGCCTCGACGACCTCCTTCTTGCGGTGGAAGGTCTTGGTCAGCCCTTCGGTGTGGATCATGGCTCACGCCTCTCGCGTACGGTGTACCGGAATGAATTTTCACGTTAGCATACGGTGTACGGGAACTGAAGAGGCTCCTGGCACCGCGCGGAAGTGGGAGGATCGGGCACCATGGCCAGCAACACCGTCGCACCGGTCCCCTCCGACGGGGTGGACTCCGCCGGGCGCCCGGACTCATCGGTCGACGCGTCCGCGCACACGCCTGCCGACGTTCCCGCCGCCGGCACCCGCACCACCCCCGAGGACGACGCCGCCCCGGACCCGACCGACCAGGTCCCCCGCCCACCCGAGGTGACCAGACGCCTGGCGCTGCTCTGGGACCCGCCCGCACCGCCGACGCGCGGCCGCAAGGCCCGCCTGACGCTCGACGAGGTCGTGACCGCCGGGATCGCCGTCGCCCAGGAGGTCGGGCTCGAGGCCCTCTCGATGCGCCGCGTCGCCGCCCGGCTCGGCGTGGGCGCCATGTCGCTCTACACCTACGTGCCCGGGCGCACCGAGCTCGTCGACCTCATGATCGACCGGGCGTTCGGCGAGCTCGACCTGCCCCCGGCCGACGCCCCCTGGCGCGCGGGCCTGTCGCGGTACGCCCGCCAGGTCTGGGCCCTCTACCAGCGCCACCCCTGGATCCTGCAGACCAACATGTGGCGCCTCCCGCTGGCCCCCCACGTGCTCGACGCCCAGGAGGCCGGCCTGCGGACCCTCGTCGACACCGGGCTGCCCGCCGACCAGGTCGTCGAGATCCTCGGGCTCGTCGACGCGTTCGTCCGCGGGCTCGCACGGGCCGCCGTCGCCGAGTCGGTCGAGAACGACGTGAGCGGCATGTCCAGCGACGAGTACTGGACGTCCATGAGCAGCTTCTGGGCGGACTGGTTCGACGTCGAGCGCTACCCCGTCATGACGCGCATCTGGGAGGCGGGCGGGTTCGACGCCCCCGCCGACCCGTTCGACGCGTCCCTCGACCGGTTGCTCGACGGCGTCGAGATGACGATCGACCGGGCGCGCGAGCAGGCCTGACCCCGGGCGCGCCGAGAACGAGGTTGCGGTCGTTCTGACGCGGTCAGCGACCTCAGGTCCGTTCTCGACCGCGCGCAACCCCCTGCTCGTCGGCCGCACCGGAGCCGCCGGCGCGCGCCAGCCGCCCCTGGGCGCTACGTTCCGAGGACGAGGCCGACGACGCCCGCGGACCCGCTGCGGGACCGGCCCGGCGAGGACGGTGGACCATGACCGAGCACGAGGAGTCCCTCACGGGCCGCACCACCAAGATCGCCCGCCGCCTCTGGGGGCTCGCCTACCTGCGGGGCGCCCTGTTCCTCCTGATCGGCGTCGTGCTGTTCGTCGAGCCGGACCGCGGCATCCAGTGGCTCACGTGGCTCGTCGCGGCCATGGCGGCCCTCCAGGGGATCCTGTTCCTGATCGAGGCCGGGCGGCAGCGGGCCGACGGCGAGGGCGGTGTCTGGCTCTGGGTCGTGGGCGGCCTGGGGGTCGGCGTGGGCCTGCTGCTCGCGTTCTGGCCGTCGGCGAGCGTGACGCTGGTCCTGCGGCTCGTGGGGATCTGGGCCCTGGTCGCGGGGCTGATCGGCCTGATCGGTGCGCTGCGCGCGCGGCGCACCCGCGAACCCGGTTGGGACTGGGAGCTCGCGACCGCCGCGCTGTGGCTCGTGTTCGGCGTCCTCGTCCTCGTGAGCCCCGTGACGGGGCTCCAGACCATCACGGTGCTCGTGGGCCTGTACCTCGTGGTCACCGGGGTCGTGATCCTCGTCGCGGCGTTCGCGCAGAGCACGGCCGCGAAGGACGCGAAGGCCGCGCTCGCGGGCCCGGGCGCCCCGGCGGGCCCCCGGGCGTAGGGCGGGCGGCCCGCCGCGTCCGGGCGCCGGCCCCTACCAGGCGTCGAGGTGCCGGTGCTCGTGCCCGCGCGGCGGCTCGTACTCGGCGTGCGGGCCCGGCTGGAGGTAGGTGCGGGCGAACGTCAGCGACGCCGCGAGGTCCTCGTAGCGTTCGGCGGCCGTGCGGGCTCTCCGGGTCGCGATCTCGACCACGACGTCGCCCTCCCAGCCGCGGCGCACGAGCTCGCCCAGCACCTTGTCGCACGGCTGGGTGCCGCGCCCGGGGACCATGTGCTCGTCCTTCATGGAGTCGGTGCCGTCGGCGAGGTGGACGTGCGCGAGGCGGTCGCCGAACACGTCGAGCAGGTCGAGGCTGTTCTGGCGCGCGACGGCCGCGTGCGACAGGTCGAGCGTCACGGCGTCGTACGGGTGGTCGGTGGGGTCCCAGCCGGGCAGGTACGCCTGGACCTCGCGCTTGCGGCCCCGCCACGGGTACATGTTCTCGACGGCGACCGTGACGCCCGTGGCCTCGTTGAGCTCGCGCACGTGGTCGGCGAACCCGCGTGCGTACAGGCCCTGCCACCGGAAGGGCGGGTGCACGACCACGGTCTGCGCCCCGAGCTCGAGCGCGAGGTCGACGGTCTGCTCGAGCTTGGGTCCGGGCAGCCGACCCCACACGCGCTGGCTCACGAGGAGCGTGGGGGCGTGGACGCTGCGGATGGGGACCCCGACGTCGGCCGAGAGCTTGGCGAGGGCCTTCGCGTCCTGGGTGGTCGTGTCCGACCAGACCATGACCTCCATGCCGTCGTAGCCCAGGTGGGCGGCGGCCTCGAAGGCGAACGGCGCCTTGCGCGGGTAGACGCTGGCGCTGGACAGCGTGACCTTGATCCGGGACCCGTCGGCCGGGCCTGTCTCACCTCCCCGGCTCTCGCCCTCGACGGGCGGCTGGGCGTCGGGCGTCGTCGCTTCACGCATTCCGACACCCTAGCGCCGTCGCGTGTGCGTCGTTCACGGGGGCGTCCTGGGGAGTCCCCGAACTCTGGCAGGATGCTGCTCGACCGAACCGCCCGGAGCGCTGGAGTGTGCATGGATCGTCCCGACGTCGTCTCGCCCCCGACCGTCGGCACGACGCGTCCGGGCCTCGGCCCGGGCGAGGACGTCGTCCTCTCGACCGAGACCGACGACGCGCGCGCGCTCGCGGCGCTGGAGTCGCTCGTGGCGTACCTGGAGCAGGACTCGGCCTGAGGCCGCGCGGGCTCGGCCTGCGCCGGAGGTCGCGGCCCGGGTCCCGGGCGAGGTCCCGGCCCGACGGCGTCGCTCCCGTCCCGTCCGACACCTCGCCCCGCGCGCGGGGCCGGGTCGGGCTCGTCGAGCATGCGGTCCGCGTGGTCCACGGCGCGGTGCGACCCGCCCCGAACCGCACGCTCGGCGCTTCCGTCGACGTCCCGGTCGACCTGTTGCCGGACGCGGCACGGCTCCGCTCCCCCGCCCCTTCCCCTGGTCTCCCACCGAGGCAGACCTCCGCTACAGTGGACTGGTCTATACCACTTCCAGGCAGGAGCACGTCATGGAACGAACCGTCACCGTCGCCATCGCCGAGGGACTCCACGCGCGCCCTGCGGCGCTGTTCGTGGCCGAGGCGGGCAAGCAGCCCGTCCCCGTGACGCTCTCCAAGGAGGGCGCCGAGACCGTGGACGCCGCGAGCATCCTCGGCGTCATGACGCTCGGCGCCGCGGCGGGCGACCAGGTCGTGCTCGCGACCGAGACGGACGGCGTCGAGGCCGAGGCCGCCCTCGACGCGCTCGCGGCGTTCCTCGAGCGCGAGACCGTCTGACCCGGGTCCCGGGCGCCGGACCGGCCCCCGGGGCCGCCCGCGGGGCCGCGCCGGCTCGGGGCCGCCCGGCGCCCGACCGACTCCGCGTGCGGACGCTCGGCGTCGGGCCGTCGCGCACCCCACGCGGCGCTCGGCCCGCAGCCCCTCGGACGAGGGGCCACGGGCCGAGCGGTCAGGATCGGCGGCGAGGTAGCGCCGCCCACGGACTACAGCCCCAGCTCCTCCAGCACGGGCAACCGGGCACGGACCGCGTCCCGGGCAGCCGCCGCGGTCGGTGCGGCGACCGCGATCCTCGCCAGCTCGGCGCACTGCTCCGAGGTCGTGGCCGCGAGCACCGCCGCGACGTCGCCCAGGGCGCGCGGCGTCATCGACAACGACGCGACGCCGAGCCCCACGAGCACCGGGGCGAGGGCAGGGTCGGCCGCGGCCTCGCCGCAGACCCCGACCGGTCGACCGTGCTCGGCACCACCCGCGCACGCCGCCCCCACGAGGGACAGGACCGCAGGCTGCCACGGGGTGGAGAGCGCGGCGAGGTCCGCCGCCTCCCGGTCGGCAGCCATGGTGTACTGCGTCAGGTCGTTGGTGCCGATGCTCCCGAAGTCCACCTGCTCGAGGACCCACCGCGCCTGGAGGGCGGCGGCCGGGACCTCGATCATGACGCCGGCGGTCACCAGGCCGCGCTCGCGGCAGGCTGCCGCGAACTCCTGCGCCTCGTCGGGCGTGGCGACCATGGGGGCCATGACCCACACGTCCGCACCCTCGGCAGCGGCGGCCCGGGCGATCGCGTCGAGCTGACGCCCCAGGACCTCGGGGTGCCGGACGGCGGTGCGCAGCCCCCGGACACCGAGCGCCGGGTTGGGCTCGTCGTCGGCCGTGACGAACGGCAGAGGCTTGTCGGCTCCCGCGTCGAGCGTGCGGATCACGACCTTGCGACCGGCGAACGCCGCCAGCACGGCCCGGTAGGCCGCGACCTGCTCGTCGACGTCCGGCTCCTCGGTGCGCCCGAGGAAGCAGAACTCGGTGCGGAACAGGCCGACGCCCTCGGCCCCCGCCTCGACCGCGGCCGCGGCCCCGGCCGGGTCCGCGACGTTGGCGAGGAGCTGGACCCGCACGCCGTCGGCCGTCCTGCCCTGGCCGTCGAACGCGCGCGGGCCGCGCGGGCGGTCCTGCACCCGCGCGACGTCCTGGGCCGACGGTTCGCGCTCGACCGTGCCCTGCGAGCCGTCGACCAGCACGGTCTCGCCGTCGACGAGCTCGGTCGCCCCGGGGGCCGCGACGACCGCCGGGATGCCGAGGGACCGGGCCAGGATCGCGGTGTGCGACGTCGGGCCCCCTCCGCTGGTGACGATCGCGAGGACCCGCTCGGGGTCGAGCGTCGCGGTGTCGGCGGGTGCGAGGTCGGTCGCGACGAGCACGAACGGGTGGTCGACGTCCGGGACGCCCGGGGCGCGACGTCCCGTGAGGGCCGCGACGATGCGCTCGCGCACGTCGCGCACGTCGCGCGCCCGCTCGGCCATCATGCCGCCGAGGGACTCGAGGCGGGCCGCGAGGTCCCCTGCGGCCTCCCACACTGCTCGCTCGGGGACGGTCCGCTCGTCGCGGACCTTGCGGGCAGACTCCTTCGACAGCGTCGTGTCGGCAGCCATCGCGGCCGTGACCGTGAGGACCTCGACGGCCGTGCCGGTCGCCCTCACGGCGCGCGCCGCGAGGTCCGCCTGGACGCTGCGGACCGCCTCGTCGATCGCGGCGACGGCCGCCTCGGCGTCGGCGTCGGGCGCGAGCGTCGCCGGGGCGGGCTCGGGCACGGGGGCCGGCATCGTCACGACGACGCCGGCCCCCCGTCCCGGGCTGACGCCCGCACCGTCGATGACGGAGGTCACCGGCCGCCTCCGCCGCCGGCCGTCCCGGAGCCGCGGGCGTCCGACCCCCTGGCCCCGGACCCTTGGGCGTCGAGCTCCGCGGGAGACAGGTCGGCCTCGGCCGCCTTCTTCTCCTCGGCGACCAGGACCGGGTCCGCCGTCGGGTCGGCGCCGACCGCGGAGTCGTCGTCCTCGCGGCCCGGCGTGCGCAGGTTCCACTTGGTGATGACCCAGCGGAACAGGAAGTAGTAGATCGCGGCGTACCCGAGCCCGATCACGATGATCCACAGCGGCATCGTCGCGATCCTGAAGTTCAGGACGTAGTCGATCGCTCCGGCCGAGAACCCGAACCCGGACTTGATCCCCAGGGCGTTGACGAGGGCGAGCGACGTGCCCGTGAGGACCGCGTGGATCGCGTACAGCGGGTATGCGACGTACACGAACGCGAACTCGAGGGGCTCGGTCACACCGGTGACGAACGCGACGAGCGCGGCCGAGCCCATGATGCCGCCGATGAGCTTGCGGTTCTTGGGCTTCGCGGTGTGGATGATCGCGAGCGCGGCCGCCGGCAGGGCGAACATGAAGATCGGGAAGAAGCCCGTCATGAAGGTGCCGGCCGTGGGGTCGCCGTGCAGGAAGCGCGCGATGTCGCCGTGCCAGATCGCGCCGCTCGCGTCGGTGTAGCTGCCGAACTGGAACCAGGGCAGCGAGTTCAGCAGGTGGTGCAGCCCGATCGGGACGAGCAGGCGGTTGGCCGTGCCGTAGACGAACGCACCGAGGACCGTGGAGCCCGTGACCCAGTCGCCGACGGCAGTGAAGCCCGCGTCGAACCAGGGGTAGATGAGCGCGCCGATCACGGCGATGACGACTGCGGCCCCCGCGGTGACGATCGGGACGAAGCGACGCCCGCCGAAGAACGCGAGGTAGGGCGGCAGCTTGATGCGGCTGTACTTCTGGAACATGATCGCGGCGGTCAGACCGATCACGATGCCGCCGAGGACGCCGTAGTTGATGAGCTTCTGCTCGGGCGGGCCCGTGATGGCGAGCGTGACGAGGTCGAGGAAGTTCCCGTCGCCCGCTGCGGCGAGGGCGTCGGGGTCCGCGCCCTCGAGCCACTGCGCCGGCGAGGCCGGCTCGCCGAGCACATAGGGCGAGAGCGCCTTGCTCACACCGCTGAAGACCAGGTAGCCGATGACGGCGGCGAGGCCCGTGGAGCCGTCGGCCTTCCGGGCGTACCCGACCGCGACGCCGACGGCGAAGAGCAGCGCGAGGTTGGCGAAGAGCGCGTCGCCCGCAGCGGCGAACACGTCGGCGACGGGCTGCATCCAGGCGAAGGTGCCCGCGACCCCGTCCGCGCCGAGCATGTCCGCCTGCCCGAGCCGCAGCAGCAGTGCTGCGGCGGGCAGGGAGGCGATGGGCAGCATGAGGGATCGACCGACCCTCTGCAGCTGGGCGAAGCCGGGGATCCCCTTCTTCACCTTGGGTGTTTCGGCCACGGACGTCATGTTCACTCCTCGTTGTTCGGGTGCCACCGAGGCCGTCGGATCGCACCGCTGGAACTGGGGACTGCTGGCTTTGATCACGACGCCGGCCCGGACGTGGAGCGCGTCGTTGCTGATACCCGACCATCCCTCCGACTGTGGTGGGATAGTTGTCTGGACCACTTGCGGACAGAGTGGTCTAGACATCATGATGTGTCAAGCCCTGGCCACCCCGGGGCCACCGGAAGCGAGGAACACGTGGCAGCGACGACGCAGGCCAGAGCACCCAAGGGCGGGCACAAGCACCAGATCGTGCGTGCCTACCTGAGCGACCTGATCGCGAACGAGCTCACCATCGGCGACGCCGTCCCGTCCGAGCGCGTCCTCACCGAGAAGTTCGGGGTCTCCCGGATGACGGTCCGCCAGGCCCTCGACGCCCTCGTGGCCGACGGCGTCCTCCAGCGCGAGCAGGGCCGCGGGACGTTCGTCGCGCCGCGCCACACCGACTTCGAGATGCGTCTGACGACGTTCGGCGAGGAAGCCCGTCGGCTCGGCATGGCGCCGAGCACCCAGGTCCTCGACAGCGACACCCTCGCGGCCGGCCGGGTCGTCGCCGAGGCCCTGGGCATCGCGCCCGAGGACCGGGTCCACTACGTCGAGCGCCTGCGCTTCGCGGACGGCACGCCCATGGCCGTCGAGCGTGCGTGGGTCCCCGCGTCCCTCGCGCCCGACCTGCTCGACGACGGCGTCCCCGACAGCCTGTACGGCGCGCTGCGCGAGCGCGGGCACTCCCCGACCTGGGGCGAGGACACGATCATGGCGGCCGAGGCGAGCGCCGCGGAGCAGGACGTCCTGGCCATGACGAACGTCCGGGCCGTGCTGCGCGCGCACCGCAAGACCTACTCCGAGGACGGTGCCTGCATGTACTCCCAGATGTGCTACCGGGGCGACCGGTACTCCGTCGTCGTCCCGCTCCGCGAGGCCCGGCCCACGATCGTGCCCCGCCCGGCCCCGGCCGACCCCGCTCCCCACGACCCAGAGACCACGTGACCGGCCAGGCCGGCGACACGTCCACGACCCACGCACCAGAGAGGATGCAACGATGACTGCAGCCGATGCAGCACGGGCCGCCGCGATACTCGCCGGCCTCGGCGGGGTGAGCAACATCGAGGAGATCGACCCCTGCACCACCCGACTGCGGTCGCTCGTCAAGGACCCCAGCCTCGTCGACGTGGCGGCGCTGCGCGCCGCGGGAGCCTTCGGGGTCATGACGACGGGACGGGTGGTCCAGGTCGTCGTCGGCCCCCAGGTCGACACGATCGCCTCGGACCTCGCCGACCTGATGTGACCCCGCGCCCGCCCCCGGCGGGCGCCTCGACGTACGTCCGCACCAGCACACGAAGGAGCACGACATGAGCAAGGCAGAGCAGATCCTCCAGGGGCTCGGCGGGGATGCCAACGTCCTCGACCTCGAACCCTGCATCACGCGCCTGCGCGTCGAGGTCGAGGACCCCACGCTGGTCGACGACAAGGTCCTCACCGCTGCGGGCGCCATCGCGGTCGTCCGGACGGGCAACGCGATCCAGGTGATCGTCGGACCCGACGCGGACAACATCGCGTCGGACATCGAGGACCTCCGTTGACCGCTCCCCTGACTGTCCTCGCGCCGGTCACGGGGACGGTCGTCGAGCTCGCCGAGGTCGACGACCCGGTGTTCTCGGCGGGGCTCGTCGGTCCGGGCATCGCGATCGCACCCGACGCCGCCGAGGGGGGCCTCGTGTCGGCGCCGATCAGCGGGACCGTCGCGAAGCTGCACCCGCACGCGTTCGTCATCACGCACGAGAGCGGCCGGGCCGTGCTCGTGCACCTGGGGATCAACACGGTCCAGCTCGGCGGCGAGGGCTTCACGCTGCACGTCGCGCAGGGCGACGTGGTCCACCAGGGCACGACCCTGGTCACGTGGGACCCGGCCGCGATCGAGGAGGGCGGCCGGTCGGCCGTCTGCCCGGTGGTGGCGCTCGAGGGCTCGGCCGACGCGGTGACGCCGCTCGCGCCGGTCGGGACGTGGGTCGCGCGCGGCGAGGACCTGCTGGTCTGGGAGTGACCCGCGGAGTCAGGACGAGCGCGACCTCGCGGTCACGCTCGTCCTGACCTGTCCGGGGTCATCCCCGCAGGGGCAGGCTCAGCACCCGGGACAGGTCGTCCCCGGTCCCCGACGCGTCGACGACCACCCGCACGGGCACACCCCAGTCCTGCTGCGCCAGGTGGCACGCGGGGAACACGTCGGGGTCGGGAGTGCCGTCGTCGAGCAGGGGCACGACGTCGCACGACGCGGCCTGCGCGGTCACGTGCAGCACGCCTTCGCCCACCTCGGGGTTCACGACGAGCCCCCGCGACAGGTCGGTGCCCGTCCCGGCCCCGTCGAGCAGCAGCTCGGGCGGTGTCGCGCTCACGGTCAGCCGGGTCGACGGCCCGAACCGGTCGTCGAGCTTCTGCCCGGGGGCGGGCGAGAACGGCACGTCGAGGCGCAGCTCCCCGGCCACGACCTCGGTCACGGGTCGCTGCGTGCGGTGCGCCCCGCCGTCGAGCAGGTCGCCCGCGAGGTCCGCCGGGAGCGCGACGCGCGTGACGCGGTGCGCGGCCGACTCCACGACGAGCAGGTCGATGCGCGCCCCGGGCTCGGTGGTGCTGCCGGGAGCCCAGGGTTCGCCGTCGACGAGCACGACGACGTCGCTCGGCTCCGCGAGGCCCGTCGCCAGGGTCGTCACCCGGCCGGGCTCCACGTCGTCCCCGGCGGGCGGGACGTAGCGGCGGATCGCGCCGTTGTACGTGTCGGCGACGGCGACGCTCCCGTCGGGCAGCGCCGCGACGCCGAGCGGGTGCTGGAGCAGGGCCCGGTCGGCCGCGCCGTCGCGGTGGCCGAAGTCGAACAGCCCTTGCCCGACGGCGGTGCTCACCTCGCCCTGCGTCGTCCCGGGGACCGGGGTCACCACGCGCAGCGCCGACGTCTCGGAGTCCGCGACCCACACCCGACGGTCGGGCCCGACGGCCAGCCCGGACGGCTGCGCGAACCACGCGTCGACGAGCGGCCCGTCGAGCAGGCCCTCGTTCATGGTGCCGCCGACCAGGTCGATCGACCCCTGCTCGCCGTCGAAGGCCCACAGCGAGTGGTTCCCGGCCATCGCGACGAGGAACGCGCCCGCCTGCTCGACCCAGGCCACGTCCCAGGGCGACGAGAGCTTCTGCAGCACCGCCCCGCCCGTGCTCTCGATCGACGCGGGCAGGCCCGCGGGCCTGGGCTGCTCCGGCATACCCGCGCCCACGAGGACCGTGAGGCGTGACCCGAACGGTCCGTCGACCTCGGCGAGCTCCCCGCCGACGGGGGCACCACCGTCCGGGGCAGGCAGCACGTTGTCGACCGCGCCCACCATGTACTGCTGGCCGTTCCCCGCGACCGTCGTCACGCGACCGTCCGCGAGGCGCACCCCGCGCAGCGCGTGGTTGACCGTGTCCGCGACCAGGACGTCGTAGCCGAGGTGGGCGCGGAGCTCGGTCGGGACCAGGCACAGTCCGTTGGGCTCGCTGAACCGGGCGTCGTCCGGCCCGCCGTCGACGAGCCCGCGCTCGCCCGAGCCGATGCGCCGGACGAGCGTCTCGCCGTCGGGCAGGACCTCGGCGAGCGAGTGGTGGCCCGCGTCCGCGACCAGGAGGTTGCCTCCCGGGAGCGCGATCGCCTTGGCGGGGAAGCGCAGCGTGCCCGACGTCGGGGCGGGGGGCACGTAGACGTCGTCGCTCCCCGCGGTGAGGGACCGCAACGTGCCCTTGGCGCGGTGCTCGGCCACGAGCTCGTCGACGAGCGCGGCGAGCGCGGACGCGTGCCCCTCGCCGGCCATCTGCGCGACGACGTAGCCCTCGGGGTCGATCACGACGAGCGTCGGCCAGGCCCGTGCCGTGTACGCGGACCAGGTGACGAGCTCCGGGTCGTCGAGGACCGGGTGCCGCACCTCGTAGCGCTCGACAGCGGCGGCGAGCGCGACCGGGTCGGCCTCGTGCTCGAACTTCGGGGAGTGGACGCCGATGATGACGAGGTCGTCGCGACGGGCCTCCTCGAGCTCGCGCAGCTCGTCCAGGACGTGCAGGCAGTTGACGCAGCAGAACGTCCAGAAGTCGAGGACGACGACCCGCCCGCGCAGGTCGGCGAGCGACACGTCGCGGCCGCCGGTGTTGAGCCAGCCGCGCCCGACGAGCTCGGAGGCGCGGACGCGGGGCAGGCGGGCGTGGGGGGTCGTGGAGCTCACCCGAGAATTCTGCCCCAGGCCGGGCGTCCGCCCGCCACCCGCTGCTAGCCTCGCGGTCTCGACGCGCGACTGTTCCTCGGGGTGGAGGCGGGATGACCGACGACGTGGCACGCAGGGTCTCGCTCCGGGCTGCGCGGGAGGACGACCTCCCGACGCTGTTCGAGATCCAGCTCGACGACACGGCCCAGCACCAGGCCGCCTTCACCGACGCGACCGCCCGGGACCGGGACGCCTACCTGAGGAAGTTCCGGCGGATCCTGGCCGACGACGCGATCGTGAGCCGGGTCGTGGAGGTCGACGGCGAGGTCGTCGGCAGCGTGGCCGTCTTCCCGATCGAGGGCGACACCGAGGTCACCTACTGGATCCGGAGGGACTGGTGGGGCCGAGGAGTGGCGACCGCGGCGCTGGCAGCCCTGCTCCAGGAGGTGCGCACGCGGCCGCTCCAGGCACGGGTGGCCGAGGACAACCACGGTTCGCGCAGGGTCCTGGAGCGCAACGGGTTCGTGCGGATCGGCAGCGAGGAGTCGTTCGCGACGGCACGCGACGCGACCGTCACGGAGCTGATCCTCGAGCTGCCCGGCTGAGGTCCGCGCTCAGCCCGCGCCGACGTGCCCCGTGACGCGCACGACGACCGCGACGCCCTCGATCTCCTGCGGCAGGTCGCGCTGGGCGTCGGCGTCGACGACGTTGACCTGGAGGCACCAGGTGTCGTCGGGGGGCCCGGTCTGCGCGTCGGCGGCACCCCCCGCAGCCTCCACCGGCGCGCGCGCCAGCCCGATCCCCGTCACGCCGTCGTGGCCCGCGAGGGCCTGCTTGAGCACGGCCTTCGCGTCCCGGGCCTGGTCGATGCTCGCCACTGGTGCCACCCTCCGACCGTCCGGCCGACCGTCCACGGCGAGCCGCGGCCAGGGCTCAGCGGGCGAGCCGGGCATCGAGCGCGGCGAGGACGGTGTCGATCGGGTTGACGTACGTCAGCCCGCTCCCATTCTCTCCCCCGGTCTCCGACCCGGCAAAGAGCAGCCCGAGCGCGACGCCGTCCTCGCGGTACACGAGCGACCCCGAGTCGCCGCCGCGCGAGAACGGCCCGGTTCCCGTGGCCTCGACCTCGATCTGGTCGTCGAAGCGCAGCACCCCGAGCTCCTCGCCGTACCCGACCAGGACGTCGTCGAGCTCGATCGCCGTGACGCGGCCGGCCGTGACGGCCGTGGTGCGGCCGACCTTCCCGACCGTCTCGCCGCCGAGCGCGACGGCCGTGGTCGTGATGCGGCCCACGGGATGGTCCAGGTCGACGTGCTCGTCGTCGAGCAGCGCGATCGCGGCGTCGACCGTCGCGGTCCGGCCGGGCACGAGGGGCACGGTCGCAGCGAGGGTCCCCACCTGGTCGGCGGGGGCGCGTCCGCCGTCGGCGGGCCCCGGCTGCACGACGGCGTCGCCCACCCGGGCTCGCGGCGACCCGGCGAGCACGTGGTAGTTGGACAGGGCGTGGAGGGCGTCCCCGACCAGGACGAACGCACCGAGCGTGCCCGCCGTGACGTCGACGTGCGCGATCGAGACGCCGGGGCGCAGCGGCCGCACCCGACCCGTCTCGCCCGCGGCCCGGGCGGTCGCGACCGGCGGTCGCGGGCCGCCGCCGGTGCCAGACCCGCCGAGCGCGCGGATCCGCCCCGTCCGGCGCACGTCCACGACCGGCCCCGCCTCCGAGGCGACGCGTCGAGCGATGCTCCGGACCTGCGGGACCCCCAGGCGGTAGCGGACCGCGATGCCGTACCCGCCGCCGTCGCGCGGGGCGAGGCCGAGCGCGAGCGCGGGGACGGGTCGGCCGTTCCCTGCCGTGCCGGGCGCGGGGAGCCCGCTCGCGGTCGCGTCCGGGCCCGCGTGCTCCACGAGGTCGCGTGCGAAGTCTGCGAGCTGCGCCTTGATCTCCCGTGCTTCGTCCCTGTCCATGCGACGAGGTTGGCACAGCCCACCGACACGGACGTGACGCACGTCACCGTGTCGTCGGGCTGTTCGCTTCACGACACGCCGATCCCAGGAAAACTTCTTCCTCGAAGTCGCGTCATGAAGTACTGGTTCGCCCCTCTTGAGAGGTGTACACAGTTTCTCCGCCGCGAGACCCGCGGCCCTCACCTTGAGAGTGATCATGCACATCGACCACGCGTTCCGGCCCTCGACCGACGAGATCCGTTGCGCCATCCTCTGGGCCCTCGACCACGACCGTGCCGCCCTCGTCGAGCACCGCACCTACGCCCACCTCAACCTGCTCAGCCCTCTGCGCCGTGCCGCGGACGCCCGTCTCGTCCGGCGCTGGCTCGAGGCCTCCGCGGTGTCGTCGGTCATGACCCAGTCGCTGGCCATGGCAGCATGACCGCGTGATCGACTTCGACAACGCGACCTACGTCAAGCTCAACCCGTGGGACCTGGCCGGCGCGCAGAAGGACCTGCAGCAGGTCCTCCACGCCGACGAGCAGGTCTACCTCGCATTCAAGGGCATCCGTGACTCGGTCACGTTCACGAGCAAGCGGATCATCGCGCTCAACGTGCAGGGCATGACGGGCAAGAAGAAGGACTTCACGACCCTCCCGTACAGCAGGATCCAGGCCTACTCGGTCGAGACCGCCGGCACGATCGACCTCGACTCGGAGCTCGTCCTGTGGTTCTCGGGCCTGGGCAGGGTCAAGCTCGAGTTCGGGCGCGGCGTCGACATCTACACCGTGAACCGGCTGCTCGGCGACAAGGTCCTCTGACCTCTCGTCGCACCCCGCCCGCACCGGCCCTCGTCGCGCCGGGCGCGCCCGGCTACCGGCTGACGTCGACCCACCGGGCCCCCGCCAGCTCCGCGAGCCGGTCGGGCGTGATCGCGAACGCGCTCGTCGGGCTGCCCGCCGCCGGGTACACCGTCTCGAAGCCCTGCAGCGACACGTCGCAGTACACGGTCACGGGTCCGCTGTGCCCGAACGGACCGACACCGCCGATCGGCTGCCCCGTCAGCTCCGTCGCGGCCTCGGCGTCGAGCATGCGCGGCTTGGCCCCGAACGTCGCCTTGAACTTCGTGTTGTCGACCCGCGCGTCGCCACGCGTCACGAGCAGGAAGCTGCGCTCGCCGTCACGCAGGGCCAGCGTCTTGGCGATCTGCCCCGGCTCGACCCCGAGCGTCGCGGCCGCCATCTGGACCGTCGCGGTGTCCTCACCCGTGTCGAGGATCGTGAGGTCGGGCGCCTGGGCGTCGAAGAAGGCACGGGTACGGTCGGTGCTCACGGGACTCCTCGGGTCTGCGGCGACGGTGCCGCTCTGGGTGGTCGGGGACATCATCGCTCGCTGGTCGCGCGGACGGAAGCACCCCGGCCGCGCCCGTCGGGTGCCGAGAACGGGCTTGCGGTCGTTCCGAGCCCCTGGACGACCGCAAGCCCGTTCTCGACCAGGCGCAGGGTCGTCCTCGGCGCGACCCCGCGAGTCACCCGTCGCTCAGGCCACGGGAACGGCGCCCGACGGCGGGGTCCCCACCTCCGCGACCGGCCGGGGCACGTAGGGCTCGCCCGTGAGGTCGGCCCGCTCGGTGCGGTCGAGGCGGAACCACCGGATGGCCTCGCGCGAGCGGCACCACGCGACCACGTACCAGGCGCGGCCCGTGTGGGCCAGGATCACGGGCTCGACGCGACGCACCGACTCGTTCCCGCGCCCGTCCCGGTACCTGATCGCGAGCACGAGGGACCTGTCCAGCGACTGCTCGACCGCACGCAGGACCTGCAGGTGCACGCGGGCGTGGGGCACCGGGCCGCCCGTCCCGCCCTCCGCCGACCCGTGGGCGGAGGGCGGGACGGGGGCACCCGGGTGAGGGGCGTCGTCGGGCGCGGCGGGCTCCCGCGGACCCGGGCCGCGGTCGATCCACACCCTCCCCGCGAGCGCCGCCGCCCGCTCGCGGGCCTGCGGGCCGAGGGCGTCCCAGACCTTGCCCTGCGCCGCCGTCGCGTCGACCGCGAACGGGCTGCCGGGCGGCAGCGCGGCGAGCGCGACCGCGACCGCGACCGCCTGCTGCGGCGTGAAGTTGACGGGCGGCAGGGACGCGGACGGGTCGAGCACGTAGCCGCCCCCCGGGCCGGCCTGCGCCCAGATCGGCAGCCCGGCCTGCTGGAGCGCCGAGACGTCGCGCTTGACGGTGCGCTCGCTGACCTCGAGCAGCCGGGCCAGCCGGGCGCCGGTGGTCCCCGTGCGTCCGGCGCGACGCAGCTCCTCCGCCATCGCGTAGAGCCGTTCGGTCTTGTTCACGTGCCGCCCCCAGTCGAGATCGTCGGAACCCCTCGGACAATGGTGACAGACAGGTGTCACCGACACCCCGGCAGGCTGGGCCCATGACCACCTCGACGCAGCGCAGCAGCACCGACCAGCAGGTCCACGTCGTCCTCGTCCCCGGCTTCTGGCTCGGGGCGTGGGCGTGGGACGACGTCGTCCCCCACCTCGAGGCCGCAGGCCTCGCACCGCACGCCGTCACGCTCCCCGGGCTCGACGACGCCCGGACCGACCGCAGCGACCTCACCCGGGAGGACCACGTCCAGGCCGTGCGCGACGTGATCGCGCCGCTCGAGGGCGACGTCGTGCTCGTGGGCCACAGCGGCGGCGGGCCCGTGATCCACGAGGTCGTCGACAGGGACCCCGCACGCATCCGCCGAGCGGTCTACGTCGACTCGGGACCGTTGGTCGACGGGGCCTCGCTCGCCCCCGACCTCCCGGCGGGGACGGTCGAGCTCCCCCTGCCCTCGTGGGACGAGCTCGCGGCCCAGGGGTCGAGCCTCGACGGGGTCGACGAGGCCGGGCTCGCACGGTTCCGCGCACGGGCCGTCCCCCACCCCGCGGGCGTGGCCGGGGGCCGGGTGCGCGTGAGCGACCCCGCCCGGCTCGACGTCCCGGCGACAGCGATCTGCACGAGCCTGCCCTCCGAGATGGTCGAGCAGATGGCGAACCCCGGCCCGCCCCTGCACACCGAGCTCGGTGAGCTCGACGTCACGTACGTCGACCTGCCGACCGGGCACTGGCCCATGTTCTCGCGGCCGGCCGACCTCGCGACGGAGATCGTGCGGGCCGCGCGGGCATAGTCCCACCGGGACGGACGACGAGGTCGGGCTGCGCGGTCCGGCGGCCCGACCTCGTCCTCGGCGCGTCCTCGCCGCGCCTGCGCGCGGCTAGGACCCGGCGGTCACCGTGACCTCGACGAGCGCAGCCTCGCCCAGACCACCCGGGGACACGACGCGCCGACCTTCGGGCTCGTCGCCTGGGACCCGGAGACGTTCGAGCGCTCCCCCAAGCCGAGCCTCGGCTGGCTCGGGTCCGTCGCCCGCGGCGAGACCTCGCTCGACGACTGAGACCGGTCCCCCTGCCCGGGGCCGCCGAGCACCCCTGCTCGGCAGCCCCGGGCTTCGTCGTCCCACCCGCCGTCCGCGAGGACCACCGGACGCGTAGCCGGTGGTCGACGAGGGCGGTGGGCGGACGCGGGCCGACGGGTCGACCGTCCCCGGGTGCGACCGCGCCGTCCGGGTGCATGCTGGAGGGAAGGGGTTCCACCCCGGAGCCCCCCGGCAGGGAGGTACGGCAATGCTCGGAGTCGTCCAGGCCGCGAGCGTCGACGCCGCGGTCTACGTCCCCACGGGGTCCGGCCCCGCGAACTGGTTCCTGCTCTTCGGCATCCTGGTCGTGGCGTTCATCCTCGTGTTCATGATCGTCGAGCTGGTCCGCGCCGCCCGCGACCGGCGCCTGCCGCCGCACCGGCGCGCGTCGCACTGACCGACCCCCACCAGGCCGCGCCCGGCCCGACATGCGCCCGGCGCGCGTGCCGCGCTCCGCCGTCGGGCCCCCTGCGCCGGCCGACGCGCGCCCTGCGCGGGCGGGACGCGGCACGCGCCGCGCCCCGCCCCCGCGGGTCAGCCCAGCGTCGTCGGGAGCTGCGCCGCGCCCTCGCCCGGCGCCACGCCCAGCACCCGCTCCGCGAGGAACGCCTGCACCACCTGGTACCAGACGATCGAGTGCTGCGGCTGGAGCACCCAGTGGTTCTCGTCCGGGAAGTACAGGAAACGGTGGTCGGTGCTCCCGTCCGCGGCCGCGGGCAGGCCCGACGACGACAGCAGCTCGTACCAGAGCCGCAGCCCCTCGCCGATCGGGACGCGGTAGTCCTTGTCGCCGTGGATCACGAGCATGGGCGTCACGATGTCCGCGACGTAGCGGTGCGGGGAGTGCTCGGCCGCCATCTCGGGCGTCATCTCACGCTGCCAGTAGTACGACGCGTCGGTCGTCGGGCCGAACTGGTCCAGGGCCCACAGGCTCGCGTGCGTCACGATCGCCCTGAACCGGTCCGTGTGGCCCGCGACCCAGTTCGCCATGTACCCGCCGAACGAGCCGCCCATCGCGGCCGTGCGGGTCTCGTCGATCTCCGGCAGCGCCTCCGCGGCGTCCGTGATCGCGAGCAGGTCGGTGTACGGGGCCGCGCCCCACGCGCCCCAGCCGCGCTGCACGAAGTCCTGGCCGTACCCCGTGGACAGCGCCGGGTCCGGGAGGAGGACCGCATAGCCCTGGGCCACGAGGATCCACGGGTTCCAGCGCCAGCTCCACGCGTTCCACGAACCGAGCGGGCCGCCGTGGATCCATAGCAGCAGCGGGGCAGGGTTCTCGGCGCTCGCACCGTGCGGCAGCGCCAACCAGCCACGGACCCGCACGTCGTCCGACGCAGCGGTCTCGATCTCGGTGAGCGTCCCCGGCAGGTCGGGGCTCGCGACCGGGCCGCGCAGCGGGGCCGCTGCGACGGGCGTGCCGTGGCCGGCAGGGGCCGCGAGGAAGTCCGCCAGCTCGATCCGCACGGGGTGCGACGGTTCGAGGTAGCTCGTGCGCAGGGCGTACGCGGCCGACGCGTCGGGCGCGACACGGACGTCGGTGAACGTCGCGTCGTCCGAGGTCAGGCGTGACACCGTGCCGTCGACCCCGGAGCCGTCGGGCGTGAACGCGACGTGGAAGACCGGGCCGCGCCCGTCGTCGTCGGCCGTCACGAGCAGGCCGTCTCCCGTGGGGAGCCACGCCACCGACGAGGGCCAGCGGTCCCAGCTCGCGGCCAGCGAGCGCAGACCGTGGTTGGCCCCGCCGTCCCCCGGGTCGCCGTCCGACCCGTCGCCCGCCCGCAGCGGGACCACCGCGAGGCTCTGCACAGGTGCGTCCTGCGGCGTCGTGAGCGTGTCGCGCACGAACACGACCCACGCACCGTCGGGAGAGATCACGGGCGAGCCCGCGTCCGCGCCGGGCTCGTCGACGAGCGTGCGGCGCTCACCGGTCGCGGTGTCGATCGCGACGAGGACCGAGCGCTGGGAAGCCCCCGGCCCGGGCACCTGCCACGTCGTCACGAGCGTGGTGCCGTCCGCGGACAGGTCCGCCGAGTGCTCGCGCAGCGCCGGCCCGACGGCGGACGTCACGTCCCGCAGCTCGACGCGCCCCGCGGGGAGGTCGGGGTCGGTGCCCGCTGCGTGCCCCGTGAGGGGGTCGATGTCGGCCGTGGGGTCGGCCGTGAGGTCAGCCGGCAGCGGGCGCGCCGGCTCGTCCGTGAGCTGCGAGAGGTCGGCGACGAACCGGTGCGGCTCGGACGGACCCAGGTCGTGGTCCCAGTACCGCACCGGGTACCCCGTGTGGAGGATCGCGGCGACCTTCTTGTCCTTGCGAGCCTTGCGCAGCTCGGCGTCGTGCGCCAGGTCGCGTGCACTGGGCAGGACGTCGGCCGCGAGCGAGAGGACGGGCGCGCTGCGCGCGACGAGCGGGGCCGAGACCCCGGCCGGGGCCGACGCGACGATGCGCGCCTCACCACCCGCGGCCGGCAGGAGCCACAGGGCCGAGGTCGGTTCGCCCTCGGTCGACGACGAGGCCTCGCTGTCGGGGCGCGCCGACGTGAAGAGCAGGTCGCCCTCGGCCGTGAACGCCGCCCCCGACTCCCCCTTGGTGCTGCGCGTCAGGCGACGGGCAGGCGCCTGACCGGTCGGGTCGACCTCCCACAGCGCCGACACGTACGCCGTGCGCTTCGCGTCGAGCGTCGCCACGCTCGTCACGAGCCGACGCCCGTCCGGGGACATCACGAGGCCGCCCGTGCGAGGGATCGCGATGTACTGGTCGAGGTCGTGGAAAGGGGTGGTGGGGCGCTGCTCGGGGTCGGTGAGGCCGGGCCCCGAGGGCTCGGGCGGGAAGCCAGGAGTGTCAGTGGTCACTGCACCGTCCTATCACGGGGGCTGCCCACGGTGCGGGTGCCGGTGCGAGCCCGCGCACGCGCATACTGGACCCGTGCCCAAGGTTCCTGTCCTCGCCCTGACCGTGAGCGCCGCCGTCGGGCTGCTCCTGACCGGGTGCGGGTCCGACCCCGCACCGGACCTCGACGAGACCGTCCTCGCCGCCGTCGACGCCGCAGGCGACGCCGACGGCGAGCTCGACCTCATCAGCACCACGCACTTCGACTGGCAGAAGGCCGTGATCGTGTGCCCGGGCGACGACACCACCGAGGTGGCCCAGGCCGCGGGGACCGCCGACGGCCCCGTCCAGGGCGAGCTCCCCGAGACGGTCGACGTGGGGACCGGCTACCTCGTGTTCGTCAACGACAACCAGGTGACGCAGACCGCGGAGCTGCGGCTCGCGCGGGCCGACGTGTGCTCGCAGGAGCTCCCGGTGGCCGACCGTGTCCTGAGCCCGGGAACGACCCTGCGCGTCGAGCCCGGCACCGGTGACGGCTGGGTCGTGACGGCTGGCTGAGCCGGGCCCGGGCCCCGCTGCCGCGCTGCCGAGCTGCCCCGCTGCCGAGCTGCCGAGCTGTCGAGAACGGGGTTGAGGTCGTCATGCGTCAGATGACGACCTCAACCCCGTTCTCGAGCGCGCAGAACCTCGTGCTCGGTCCAGGAAGCTCCTGATCTCGGCTCCGACACGTCCCTGCGTCGCCAGGTCTCGAGCCGTGAAGCGCAGCAGTGCCGCACCCCGCGAGGCGACGAGGCGGTTCTGCCGCAGCCGGTCCGCGAACAGGGCCTCAGGCGATCCGTGCACCCCTGCACCGTCGATCTCCGCGATCAACCACGCCCCGTCCGGGAGGCGCCAGCCCAGGTCACCCCGGGCGAGGAACTCCCCGGCTTCTCCCGTCAGCACGACCTGCAGGTCGTCCGGCGGGACACCTGCATCGAGACAGTCGAGCCGGGCGAAGGTCTCGAGCGGGGACTCGGCCCGTGGGTCGCCGAGCTCCCACCACGAGTGGGTCCGGGCGACGCCTCGACGGCCTCGAGCCAGGTCGTGCGCCCGGTCGAGGCCTCCGGCGTCGAGCAGCCGACCGTGCAGTGCACTGTCCATCAGGGCCACGGCGTAGCGGCGCGACACCTCCGGAACGGCCTGGGCGAGGGCCCAGTCCGGCGTGGCGACGTACCGCTCGCCCACCCGGTGGACCGTCATCCCGTCGTCGAACTGCCGGAGCACGATGCCCTCCCTGGACTCGGTCGCACGGCCACCCGGGAGGGCGGCCTGCGGGGTGATCCGCAGCGGCAGCCCCTGCACCCCGAGCAGGGCCAGCGCACACGGTCCGACGGCGATCGCGTCCGGGCCGAACGCCAGGAGCGCCGCCCAGGCCGCGCGTCGACGCCGGTGGTCGGGCGCGCCGGGCACGTCGCGCCGGTCGGGGCGGACGGGGTTCGTGTCGTAGACGCCGCGGGTCACCCGGCTCCAGCGTCGTTGCTCGACGAGGCGGGAGCGTCGGTGCGAGCGCACCTCGTTCGCGTCGCACTGCGCTGCCGACACCAACCCCTCCTGGCGGTACGCGACGGTCAGGAGGGGCTCGGGGAGCGGCGACAGAGGGCGCATCGCGGCATCACAGCACGGGTCACGAGCGGCCCGACCGTGGGACGAGAGCCTCTGTGGACGGACCGGTCCGCCCGGCGTCCTGTGGATCGTCGTCGAGAACGAGGTTCCCCGCGGTCCAGAACGGGGTTGAGGTCGTCATCTGACGAATGACGACCTCAACCCCGTTCTCGGCGACGAAGGGATCGGTCCTTCGTGTCCTGCTCCGCCATCTTCGCGAGCATCCGGTTGTACTCGTCCATCTCGACGTCCCCGTCCTTGTCCACGCGCCGGTCGCGGCGTCGGGCGTCCTTCTCGTCGGACCGCGCCCACATGACCGCGACGACGATCGCGAGCGAGAGCGTCGGCAGCTCGCCGATGCCCCACGCGACGCCGCCGCCGCGCTGCTGGTCGGCGATCGCGCTGATGCCCCAGTCGTGCCCCATGAGCCCGAACCACTCGGGCACGAGGAGCTGCGTCCCGGTCGTGAGCGACACCCCGAAGAACGCGTGGAACGCCATGGTGACGAGCAGGAGCAGGAGCCGCTGGGGCCAGCCGGGTCGGCGCGGGCCCGGGTCGATCCCGACGAGCGCGTTGGCGAACAGGTACCCGGCGAGCGTGAAGTGCAGGAGCATCACGAGGTGCCCGACGTACGTCGTCATCGCGAGCTCGAACGCCGGGGTGTAGTAGAAGACGATCATCGACCCGGCGAAGTTGATCGCGGCGACGATCGGGTTGGCGAAGAACTGCCCCCACCTCGAGGTCACGAGCGCCAGGACCCACTCGCGCGGGCCCCGCGAGCCGTCCTTGCGCACGGGCACGGCCCGCAGCAGCAGGGTCACGGGCGCGGCCAGCACGAGGAAGATGGGCACGACCATCGCGAGCACCATGTGCTGGACCATGTGCGCGCTGAACAGCACGTGGCCGTACACCGCGGGCCCGCCGTTGGTCACCCAGAACAGCACGAGGATCCCCGCGCACCACGAGACGGTGCGGCCCAGGGGCCACTTGTCGCCGCGCCTCGCGAGCCGCCGGACCCAGCGCAGGTAGACGACGAGGGCCGCGACGCACGCGAACGCGGGCAGCAGGTCCCAGCGCCACTCGCTGAACCAGCGGCCGAGGTCCGGCTCGGGGGGCAACGGGTGCCCGGTCACGAGCTCGGCCGGGGTCGGGAGCGCGATCGGCTCGTCCGGCACGGGCGGCGCCGTGGAACCGAGCGCGACGGCCACGCCCGACACCGCGCCCATGACGAGCAGCTCGACCGCGACGAGCCGCCAGAACAACCAGGTCGCGGCCTTCTCGGCGGCGGCCTTCCCCGGGGCAGCGCCGTTCGTCGCAGAGCCCTTCCCGACGGCAGAGCCCCCCGCCGTCCCCGGCCCGCCTGCGGCGGTGGTCGTCCGGGCGGCACCGCCGGCCGTGCCCGTCCTGCCAGCGGCCCCCGCCTGGAGCCGGCGCACGACGAGCTCGCGGTGCGCGAACCCGATCGCGCCGAGCACCACGATGAGGCCGACCTTGACGAGGATGAGGACCCCGTAGTCGGTGCTCAGGCCGTCGACGCCGCCGAGGCGGATCCAGGCGTTCGCGACGCCCGAGACGGCGACCGCCACGAAGGACCAGCCCGCGATCGCGGAGTAGCGCGAGACGGACGAGGCGAACGCGGCCCGGTCGAGGCCGCCGCGCAGCCGCACGATCGCGAGCACGCCGAGCCCACCGATCCACAGGGCCGCGCCGCCGAGGTGGAGGAACATCGAGGAGATCGCGAGCTCGTGGCTCGCGGCGCCGGCGGTGTGACCCGTGTTGGCCTGGAACGCGAGGGCGGTCAGCGCGAGCAGCGCCGTCCACAGGGCACCGGTCGCGGTGCGGACCGCGAGCGCGCACGCCGAGGTGACGGCGGCGACGATCACGACGCCGAGCAGGCTGCGGCCGAGCGAGATCTGGGTGACGAACGCTGCGAGCTGCTCGCCGAACCCGACGCTCGTGACGGGCATGCTCGACAGGACCGAGTAGCGCAGGATCGTCTGTGCCACGGTGAGCACGGCCCACACCGCCGAGGCCGCGCCCGCCACGCCGAGGGCCTTGCGCAGGGGCGGGCCGGCCGGGAGCACGCAGGCCGCGAGCACGAGCGACCCGATGGTCAGGGCGATCGCGAGCTCGGTCAGGGTCGTGGTGATCGGCAGACCCCAGCGGGCGACCACGCCGGGGTCGGCGAACCCTTCGAGTGCCCGGAAGGCGCCGGAGAAGGCGCCCGCCGCGACGACCGAGAGGATCGCGACGACCACGGCCGCGGGCCCGGCGAGCACGAGCCACCAGGGGTTGCGCGGGTGGTCGGCGGCGTCCCGGCCGGCGGGCTGCGCGGTCCGGTCGGGCGCGGTTCCTGGGGTGCTGCGGGGGGCGGTGGCGGTCACCCGACCAGGGTAGGCGGCTCGCGGTGCATCGCGGTATTCCCGCGGTCCGCTGCGTTCCTCGCCCGCGACGGGCCCGCCGTGGCCCGAGCGCCCCGACCGGGCGTGCGTCCGCGCTGGCATACTGGGCCGGGTTCGCAACGGCGTCCCCTCCGGGGCGAGGCGCCCTGACCGCCCCGAGCCCGCGAAGGACCCCACGATGGCCACAGGTCACGGCAGCATCTCCACGACGGACCTGGACCGCGCGGGCCACCTGCTCAAGCGGGTCGAGCAGGTGTTCGACCAGCGCGTCGTCGGGCAGGAGGCCCTGCGCACGGCCCTGGTCAGCTCGCTCCTCGCCGGTGGCCACATCCTGCTGGAGTCGGTCCCGGGCCTCGCCAAGACCACGGCGGCCCAGACGCTGGCGGCGGCGATCGACGGCTCGTTCCACCGCATCCAGTGCACGCCGGACCTCATGCCCAACGACATCGTGGGCACGCAGATCTACAACTACGCGACCGGGGCGTTCACCACGCAGCTCGGGCCCGTGCACGCGAACCTGGTGCTGCTCGACGAGATCAACCGGTCGAGCGCCAAGACGCAGTCGGCGATGCTCGAGGCCATGCAGGAGAAGCAGACGTCGATCGGCGGCGAGAACTTCCCGCTGCCCTCGCCGTTCATGGTGGTCGCGACGCAGAACCCCATCGAGGAGGAGGGCACGTACGTGCTGCCCGAGGCCCAGATGGACCGCTTCCTCATGAAGGAGGTGCTGACCTACCCTGCACCGGCGCAGGAGCTGGAGATCCTGGACCGCATCTCGACGGGCCGCATGACGGCGCCCATCACGGCCGAGCCCGTCAGCATCGAGGACGTCGTGTTCCTCCAGCGCCTGGTCGACGACGTGTACGTCGACGAGTCGATCAAGCGGTACATCGTCGACCTCATCAACACGACGCGCCTGTCGGGGCCGCGGCCCGTCCCGGGCCTGGCGCAGCACGTGCGCGTCGGGGCGAGCCCTCGCGGCGGGATCGCGCTCATGCGTGTGGGCCAGGCGCTCGCGATCCAGGCCGGGCGGGCGTTCGTCGTGCCGGACGACATCAAGGCCGTGCGCTACGCGGTCCTGCGCCACCGCCTGGTGCGCACGTTCGACGCGCTCGCGAACGACGTCCCGCCCGAGCAGCTCATCGACGCCGTGTTCGACGCGGTCCCCACCCCGTAGGGCGCAGGTCCATGACAGACGTGTCGCGACTGGCCCAGGTGCGGGCCAGGCTCGAGCTCCCGCTGGCCCGGCGGGCCTCGGGGCTGCTCGAGGGGCGGCACCGGTCGATCCTCAAGGGGCACGGGCAGGACTTCGACGACCTCCACCTGTACGCGCCGGGCGAGGACGTGGGCGACATCGACTGGAAGTCGAGCGCCCGTGCGGGCATCCCCGTGGTGCGCCGCTTCGCCCGCGAGTCCAACGTCAACCTAGTCCTCGTCGTGGACACGGGCCGCAACATGGGCGCGACCGCGGCGAGCGGGGAACCGAAGGCGGACGTCGTGGCCTTCTGCTGCGCGCTCGTCGCGTACCTCGCGCGCGACCGTGGCGACCGGGTCGCGCTCGTCGCGGGGGACGCGGGGCGGCTCGTGCAGCTCCCGCCCCGTGCCGGGACGCAGGACCTCGAGCTCCTGCTCCGCACGGTCGAGGGGCGGTTGGGCGTCGACGCACCGGCGAGCGACCTGAACCGTGCGCTCGACCGTGCCCTGCACGCGTTCCGTCGCCGCTCGCTCATGGTCGTCGTGACCGACGAGGCCCGCCCGGGTCCCGAGCACGAGGTCCTGCTGCGGCGCCTGCGCGTGCGCCACGAGGTCATGGTCGTCGCGGTCGCGGACCTGTCGCCGGTCGGGGCGCCGCCGCCCGTGCCAGGCACCGCACCGTCCGCCACCGCACCGTCCGCAGCCGCACCGGCTGGACCGGCCACCCCAGCGGGGCCCGCCGGGCGGGCCCGCGCGCGCCGCGGCCTCGGCCCGGTCGCCGACGTCGACGGCACGCTCGACCTGCCACCCTTCCTGCGCGGCCGGGCGGACGTCGCGGCGGGCGCGGCGCAGGCCGCGCAGGCCCGGCGCGAGTCCGTGGTGGCCCTGCTGCGCACCCTCCAGGTGGAGGCCGTGAGCGTGACGGGGACCGACGACGTCGTGCCGCGTTTCGTCGAGCTCCTGGGGAGGCAGAAGCGTGCCCGACGATGAGCTCTACGCCCCGGTCCTGTACAGCGGCTGGTGGGCGGCCCTCGGGGTCCTCCTGCTCCTGCTGGTCGTGGGATGGGTCGTGTTCGCGGTCCTGTCGACGCGCGCGTCGGCGCAGGAGAAGGCGTTGTCCGCGCCTCCTCACCTGGTGAGCGGCCCCTACGACCCGTACGCGGGTCTGCGCGCCGAGTTCGAGTCCCGTCTCGCGGGTGTCGAGCAGCGCTATCTCGCGGGCGAGCTCGACGAGCGCGCCCTGCACCTGGCGCTGTCCCGGGAGGTCCGCGGCTTCGCGTCGGGCCGGCTGGGGGTCGACGCGTCGGTGCTGACGCTGTCCGAGATCGAGCGCCTGACCGGGGCCCAGCACCTGACGCGCCTCATCGCGCGCTACTACCGGCCGTCGTTCGCGGAGGACGACGGCGAGCCGTCGGCGCACCGGGAGCAGGGTGTCTCGCCCGGGGGCAGGGAGTCCATCGACCGTGCCCGCTCGGTGGTGAGGACGTGGTGACCGCGCTGACCCCGGGGCCGCAGGGCGCCTCGATCCTGTGGCCGTGGCTGCTCGCCGCGGTCCTGGTCCTGGCCCTCGCGGCGGGTGCGGCGGCCTGGTGGCTCGCGCGCCGCCGTCGGGAACGGGCGCAGAAGGCGCGGCCCGACGACGTCACGTGGGTCGCGAACTCGGCGTACCTCGCGCAGGTCCCCGCGTTCGCGGCCTGGGTACGCCGCTACCGGGCGCTGCAGGTCGGGGGGCTCGTGGGCCTGCTCGTCGCGCTGGTCGGCGTCGGCGCGGTGGCCGCGCGCCCCGTCGAGACCGAGGTGGTCGTGGACCGGCTGGGGACCCGGGACATCGTCCTGTGCCTCGACGTGTCCGGCTCGATGACGGCCTACGACGGCGAGATCCTCAAGGTCTACTCGGAGCTGGTCGACAACTTCGAGGGCGAGCGGATCGCGCTGTCGATCTTCAACTCGACCTCGCGCACCGTGTTCCCCCTGACCGACGACTACGCCCTGGTCCAGGATGAGCTCGCGGCGGGCGTCGCGGCGTTCGACAAGGACCCGAGCACGCTCGACTTCAGCAGCGGGCGCGACGAGAAGGACATCCTCGAGTTCCTCACGTACACCGCGGGCACGCTCGCGAACGAGTCCGCCGCGAGCCTCATCGGCGACGGCCTCGCGAACTGTGCGCTGCAGTTCGACGAGGAGGCCTCGGACCGGTCGCGCTCGATCATCCTCGCGACCGACAACTACGTCGCGGGCGAGCCGATCTACACGCTCGAGGAAGCCACGGCGCTCGTCGCCTCGCGCGACATCACGCTGCACGGGATCTACGGCGGCTCCGAGCTGTACGCGGGCACGCCCGAGGAGGTCGAGTACCGCGACGTGGTCGAGGCGGGCGGCGGGCTGTACTTCCTCGCGGGCGACCCGCAGGCCGTCGAGGGCATGGTCGAGGAGGTCGTCACGCAGCAGGCGGTCGAGCTCGACGCGACCCCCGAGGTGATCGTGACGGACCTGCCGACGCTCCTGTTCCTCGTGGGGACCGCCGGCGTCGCGCTCCTCCTCGTCGTCGCCTGGAGGCTGCGCGAATGACCGTCCAGCCGTTGATCCCCCTGTGGGCGTGGGCCGGGGTGTTCGTGCCGCTGCTCGGGCTCGCCGTGTGGCAGCTCGTGGTCGCGCTGCGTGCGTCGTCCGGCTCGGGCGGGGCCCGCCAGGGGGTTCCCGCCGGGCCACGCGGCGCCTGGGCCCGGCGCACCGCGCTCGTCGCCGTCCTCGCCGTGGTCGGCCTCGGGCCCTCCGTCCCCGTGACGGAGCGCGACACGTCGGTCGCGAACGTCGACATGTTCTTCGTGGTCGACCGCACGGGATCCATGGCCGCGGAGGACTTCGACGGCACGGACGAGCGCCTCGTGGGCGTGCGCCACGACATCGCGAGCCTGACGGGTGACATCCCGGGGGCCCGCTACTCGATCATCTCGTTCGACTCCCAGGCCTCGCGCCAGCTCCCGCTCACGACCGACGCCCGCGCCATCACGTCCTGGGCCGACACGTTCAAGCGCGAGATCACGCTCTACTCGAAGGGGTCGCTCACGGACCGGCCCCACGACGAGCTGTCGGCAGCGCTCCAGGGGGCCGCGACGGACCGCCCGTCGAACGTGCGCCTCGTGTTCTTCCTGTCCGACGGCGAGCAGACCGCGAGCGGCGAGCCCCGCTCGTACGAGGACCTCGCGCCCTTCGTGGACGGTGGCGCCGTCCTGGGCTACGGCACCCCGGAGGGTGGTCGCATGAAGGAGTACGCACCGGGCGAGGACCCGGCCACCGCCGCGTACATCAAGGACCCGTCGCGGTCGACGATCACGGACACCGAGTCGCCCGACGCGCTGTCCGTGATCGACGAGGAGAACCTGCGCGCGGTCGCGACCCAGCTCGGGGTGCCGTACGTGCACCGCGAGACCGCAGGCCCGACGGCGGAGCTCGTCGCGGGCGTCGACCCCCAGCAGGTCGCGGCGGACGGCCGGCGCGCGGTCACGTCCTACCGGCCCGTGGTGTGGCCGCTCGCGCTCGTGGCCGCGGTGCTCCTCGGGTTCGAGGCGTGGGCTGCCGGCCGGTCCGCGGCCCGACGCGTGGGGGTGCGCGCATGAGCGACAACGGTGTCCCGCCGCGCCCCGGCCCGTTCTTCCCGCAGACCGGTCGGCCCGGCACGCGCTCCCCCCAGCGGGCGGCGATGCGCTCGAGGAGGCTGCGCCGTCGGGCACTGCTGCTCCTGCTGCCCGTGCCCCTGCTGGTCGCCGCGCTCGTCCTCGGCACCAAGCTCGCCTTCCTGCCCGTGATCGCCTCCTACGCCTCCGGGCGCTACGACGCGAACGACTACTCGGAGGCCGCCACGAACTTCGGCCTGCAGAAGACGATGAACGTCGTCGACCCGTGGAAGGCCTGGTACAACACGGGTACCGCGCTCCACCGGTCCGGAGACGACGTCGCCGCGATCTCGGACCTGCACCGCGCCTACGACCTCGCCGAGGACGAGGCACCCGCGGTGCGCTGCCGCATCCAGGTCAACCTCTCGATCTCGTACGAGACCTCGGGCGACTTCGACACGACCATGGCCGAGGACTACCTCGCCCAGAAGGTGGCGCTCGAGGAGGCGCTCGCCGCTCGCGACGCGGGCCAGGACTACAACCAGTTCCTGGTCGACCCGGAGGGCGACGGCACGGACATCGACCCCCAGGACCTGCAGGACGAGGCGACCACCTGGTTCTCGTACGCCGAGCGGTCCTACGCGACCGCCGAGCAGGTCCGGGGGTGGCCGGGCTGCGAGGACCAGCCGGAGCAGGAGAAGGAGCAGAACCAGGAGTCGACCCAGCGCCTGCAGGACAAGCAGCAGCAGGCGAGGGACGCCCAGCCGGAACCCGACCCCACCGCCCCGGAGACCCCGGACGGGGAGGAAGAGGGCGAGACCCCGGACGGGGCCGACCAGAGCGAGCAGGAGCGCGCCGAGGCCGAACGGCAGGAGAAGCTGCAGCAGCAGGACTCCGAGGCCCGGGACGACGAGGAGCAGAGCCGCCAGGAGTACGAGGAGTACTTCGGCGGCGACGAGCCCACGGGCGGCGCGGGCGACGGGGGCGGTTCCTCGAAGAACTGGTGACGGTGCCGTCGTCCTGCCGGCGGCTCAGTCGTCGAGGCCGTCGACCAGCAGGGTCCGCGGGCCCGGGCCCTCCTCCGCGAGCACGTCGTGCGGGTTGGCCAGGACGCACTTGCGCAGCGACAGGCAGCCGCAGCCGATGCAGTCGGTGAGATGGTCCCGCAGGCGCACGAGCTGTTCGATCCGGGCGTCCAGGTCGGCGTGCCACATGCGGGAGAGCCGCCGCCAGTCCTTGGCGTCCGGGGTGCGGTTCTGCGGGAGCGTCGCGAGGGCCTCGCGGACGAGGGCGAGCGGGATGCCGACACGCTGCGAGACGCGGATGAACGAGACGCGCCGCAGGGTCTCGCGCGGGTAGCGACGCTGGTTGCCCGGGGTGCGGCGGGCCGTGAGCAGGCCTTCACGCTCGTAGAAGTGCAGGGCGGACACCGAGACGCCGCTGCGGCGCGCGAGCTCGCCGACCGTGAGCTCGTCGTCGGGCTGGGGCCCCTCGTCAGGCATGATTGCTCCAGGCATTCGTCACTCCGTCCATCGACGAGACGAACGGGCCTTGACCTCGACAATGGTTGAGGTTCGAGACTAGTCGAAGCGCTCGATCGAGCGCACCTGACGCGCAGCCCCCACCGGACCGCGCCCACCCCTGCGAGGAGACATGGAACCACCACGCCCCGAGGCGCCCGAGGCAGAGATCGCCGCCGCGATCGGCGACGCCCACGCGCCCGACTCCTCGCCCGGACCTGCCACGGTGACAGGCACGACCACCGCGACGGCGACGGCCGAGAGGTCGGCCGCGACGCCGGCGGCCGAGAGGTCGGCCGCGACGCCGGCGGCAGACCCGCCGGCCCCCGCCCGCCCCGCGGTCGGCGCGGGCCTGTCCCCCACGACGCAGCGCACGGTCCTCGTCGGGATGGTGGCCTTGGTCCTGCTCGGCGCGTTCGAGTCGCTCGCGGTCGCGACCGCGATGCACACGGTCGCGACGGCCCTCGACGGCATGGCGCTGTACGCGGTCGCGTTCGCGGGCTCGATCGCCGCGAGCGTCGTGGGCATGGTCGCGGCCGGACGCTGGTGCGACCGGTTCGGCCCGGGTCCGTCGCTGTGGGTGGGCGTGGGCCTGTTCCTCGCGGGGCTCGTGGTGTCCGGCCTGGCGCCGGTCATGGGGGTGTTCGTCGCGGGCCGCGTGGTCCAGGGGCTCGGCACCGGGATGTACATCGTGGCCCTGTACGTCCTGGTCGCGCGCGTCTTCCCCGAGGACCGGCGCCCGTCCGTGTTCGCGGCCTTCGCCGCGGCGTGGGTCGTGCCCTCGCTCGTGGGGCCCGTGATCTCGGGGCTGATCGTCCAGCACGTCGGGTGGCGCTGGGTCTTCCTCGCGGTGCCCGTGCTCGCCGTCCCGGCCGTGCTCATGATGCGCCCGGGGCTGCGGGCCGTCGCGCGCGACCGGGGCGAGGTCGCTCCGGCGGACCGGACCGGGAGCGCGGCCCTCTGGTGGGCCGTGGCCGCAGCCGTCGGGATCGGTCTGCTGCACTTCGCCGGCCAGCAGGAAGGTGCCGCCCTGTGGGTACCGCTCGTCGCCGCCCTGGCCCTGGTGGTGGTCAGCGTGCCTCGCCTGCTCCCGCACGGCACGGCCCGCGTCGCCCGCGGCCTGCCGTCGGTCATCGCGATCCGCGGCCTGATCGCTGCGGCCTTCACCGGGACCGAGGTCCTGCTCCCCCTGCTCCTCCAGTCCGAGCGGGGCCTGTCCCCGACCGAGGCCGGCGGGGTCCTGACGTTCGGAGCGATCGGGTGGTCGGTCGGCGCGTGGCTGCGCGGGAAGGCCCACTGGGGGTGGACGCACGCGCAGTTCGTCCTGATCGGGACGCTGTTCATCGCGGGCGGCATCTCCGGGACGGTGCTCCTCGCCTGGGCCGCCGTGCCTCCGATCGTCGGGATGCTCGCCTGGACCTTCGCGGGACTGGGCATGGGGCTCGTCCACCCGACGCTCTCGGTGCTCACGCTCGCCCTGTCCCCCGAGGACCAGCAGGGCGCGAACAGCTCGGCGCTCCAGGTGTCGGACGCACTGTCCGCGGCCATCGCGCTCGCCGTGACGGGGTCCATGCTCGTGGTGCTGCGCGAACCGCTCGGGCTCCTGGCCTACGTCGTGTGCTTCGGGGCCATGGTCGCGATCGCGCTGCTCGCGGCGTTCGTCTCGCCGCGGACCCGCGTCCCGGCGTGAGGCCCCGCGCCCGGCGGTGACGGGCGGCGTGGGCGGACCTGGGCCGCTCGCGTCAGCCGAGCGCCAGCGCCGCGACGCCCTCGGCGTACCGGTCGAGCACGATCGACGTGAGGCGCGGGTCCGGCGCGAGCGGCGCGGTGACGACGTCGGCGCCCGTCCCGAGGAGGCGGTCGTGGAAGAACCCGGGTGCGAGCAGGTAGGCCGCGACGACCACGCGCGGGGCGACGCTCCCCTCCCGGGTGGCCGTCGTCGTGGCGAGGGCCTCACGTGCGGCCGCGACGGCGTCGCGCACCGACGGGGTGGCCATGGCGCCGAACCCGACCGTGACGGGACCGTCGTGGTGCGCGCGCAGGTGCTCGGCGACGGCCTCGACGTCGCGGGCGGCCGCGGCCTTGCTCGACCCGGCGGCGGCCAGGACGACGGCGTCGTGCGGTCGCACGCCGGCCTGCGCCAGGCGGTCGGCGAGGATCTGCGCGAGCCGCGGGTCCGGGCCGAGGGCTCCGGCGGCGACCGCGGGGCCGTGCTGCGGGCCGCGACCCTCGTGGGCCGGGGAGACGGCCTCGGTGATGTCGACGTTCACGTGGAAGCCCGCGGACAGCAGCAGCGGCACCACGACGGCGGCCCCACCCTGCCCCTCGCCCGCGGTGGGCGGCGCGACGGCCTGCGTGACGACGTCGGCCACGGCGGGCTGCTGGACGTCGACGAACGCCTCCCGCACGTCGAGCTCGGGACGCGCTGCCCGGACGTCGTCGAGGATCGCGCGGATCGCGGCCTGCCCGGCCACGTTGTCCGTCCCGTGCGAGCAGCCGACGAGCACGGGTGCGCCCGCGCCTCCGGACGGGGCGCTCTCCCCGGTCGCGTCGGAGGGGAACCCCAGGATCTCCGTGCTCATGCCAGCTCCAGTCGATAGCCACGTTTGACGACGGTCTTGACGAGGGTGCGGTCCCCGGCGGCCTCGCGCAGGCGGGCGACCGCGACCTCGGCGGCGTGCGGGTCGCGCGAGTCCCCGGGCAGGGCCGCGAGGACCTGGTCGCGGGTCACGATCTCCCCGGCGCGCGCGGCGAGCAGCCGCAGGACCTCGAGCCCCGTGGGCGACAGCGGGAGGACCCGTCCGTCGAGCACCGCGACGCGCGACCGGATCTGCAGGTTGCCCGCCACGGTCACGAGCGCGAGGGTCTCGGCGTGCTCGTAGTGCCCGACGAGCGTGCGGACCAGCGCCCCGAGCCGGCCGCGGTCCGGCTGGAGCGTCGGGATGCCGCGGTGCGCGAGAGGACGGGCCGTGATGGGACCGACCGCCGCGGCGACCATGGCACCGCTCACGCACCGCGCCACGACGGCGTCCCCGACCCCCTCGGCCTCCGCCGCAGCGAGCCAGGCCTCGGCCCCCGGGGCCGACGTGAAGACGACCGCGTCGATGTCCCCGCCCGCGGCCGCGTGGACCGACGCCCGGAGCGCGGCCTCGTCCGGGGGCGGACCCCAGCGGTACACGACGAGGCTCGCGACGTCGGCCCCCGCCTGCGCGAAGACCACGTCCAGGCCGTCGGCCCCCGCACCGTGGTGCTGGACCGCGATGCGCAGCCCGTCGACCCCTTCACCGAGCAGCACGTCGGCGATCTCGCCCGACGTCTCCGACTCGGCGACCCAGTCGGCCTGGAGCCCTGCGGCCTGGATCGCGCCGCGGGCCTTGGGGCCGCGCGCCACGAGACGGGCCCGGCCCAGGACGGCCAGGAGGTCGTCGGCCAGCCCGTGCGCGTCGGCGGCCTCGATCCAGCCCCGGAAGCCGATGCCCGTGGTCACGACCACGACGTCCGGCGCGCGGGCGACGAGGTCGCGCGTGCCCGCGAGCAGGGCCTCGTCGTCCTCGTTGGGGACCATGCTCAGAGCCGGGGCGTGGCGGATCTCGGCACCCCGGCGGGCCAGCGCGGCGGCCAGCTCGGCCGAGCGACGGTCGGCCGTGACGAGGACCGTGCAGCCGGCCATGACCTGCCCCAGCGCGGGTCGCCGCTCGTCGGCGGGGTCCGCGCCCGACGCGGGGTCCGCGGGCGGCGGGCCCGACGGCGCAGCGCCCGTCCCGACCGTCGGCGCACCCTGGGCCGCAGCCGTCACCGGGCGGGCTCCGGGGCAGGCGCGGGACGGGCCGCCGGTCGCGTCGCCCCCGCCGGGATGAGCAGGCCCTCCGCGGCGACGTCTCCCACGACGACGACCGCGGGAGCCCGGACGCCGACGTCCGCCGCGCGGCGAGCGAGCGTCCCGAGCGTGGCGCGCGTGACCCGCTGGTGCCGCGTGGAACCGGACTCGACCACGGCGACGGGCGTGGCGACGTCGGCCCCGGCGGTGACCGCCTGGTCCGTGATCTCGTTCAGCATCGACACTCCCATGAGGATCACCAGGGTAGCCGTGCGGTCGCGCACCGCGGCGAGCGCGACCGCGTCCAGGGGATCGTGGCCGTTGACGACGAGGAACGCGCCGACCGTGCCGCGGTGCGTGAGCGGGATGCCCGCGAGCGCCGGGACGGACAGGGCGCTGCTCACCCCGGGGACGACCTCGACGGGTACGCCCGCGGCCCGGCACGCCAGGACCTCCTCGCCGCCGCGGCCGTAGACGAACGGGTCGCCGCCCTTGAGGCGCACGACCCTGCGCCCGCGCAGGGCGTGCTCGACGAGGATCGCGTCGATCTCGTGCTGCGGGACGGGGTGGTGGCCGGGCCTCTTGCCGACGTCGACGACCTCGACGTCCGGGGGAAGGTCGGCGAGGACGTCGACGGGACCCAGGCGGTCGGTCACGACGACGTCGGCGCTCGCGAGCGCTCGCCAGGCGCGCAGCGTGAGCAGGTCGGCCGCGCCGGGGCCACCGCCGACGAGGACGACCGAGCCGCCGGGGACGGCGCCGGTGGTGCCGGGGGGCGTCACGGCGCGGGCTCGGTCGCAGGCGCCGGCGAGGTCACCGCGACGTGCACGACGCCGTCGCGCACCTCGACGGGCCACGTCGCCAGGTCGGGGCCCGTCGCGAGCACGGGGAGGAACCCGACCGGGTCGAGGCACCTGCCCGACTCCAGGGCGAAGACCTGTTTGTACATCGGGGACGCGACGGTCGGCACACCGTGCCGGGTCCCGACGATGCCGCGCGACATGACGTTCGCGCCGCTGAACGGGTCGAGCTGCTGGACCGCGAGCACGCGGTCGTCGGTCAGGCGGAAGAGCGCGACCTGCCGTCCTCCGACGAGGGCCGCGGCCCCGCGCTCGGCGGCGAGGTCCTCGACCCGGCAGACGGGCTCCCAGGACGTGCCCGTGTCCGGGACGGTCTCCACCCCCTGCTCGGGACGACCTGCTGCGGCCTCGATCCCCCTCGTGCTCGTGCTCATCTCCGCACCTCCAGCGTCGTCCCCGCGACCAGGACCGCACCCGTCGCGGCCCCGTCGCGCTCGGCTGTCGTGGCCGGGCGCGGCTGCCCCCGCTCGGCGACGTAGGCGAGGTCCGGGTCGGCCGTCGTCGGCGCGTTGACGAACGACCCGAACCGCTTGAGCTTCTCGGGGTCCTCCAGGACGGCGCGCCACTCGTCCTCGTACGTGTCGACGTGACGCGCCATCGCGGCGTCGAGGTCCGCGGCGATCCCCAGCGAGTCCTCGAGGACCACGGCACGGATCCCGTCGAGCCCGCCCTCGACCTCGTCGACCCACACCGACGTGCGCTGCAGACGGTCCGCGGTGCGCACGTAGTACAGGAGGAAGCGGTCGATCGTGCGGATCAGGGTCTCGTCGTCCAGGTCCTCGGCGAGGAGCCGCGCGTGCCGGGGCGTGAAGCCGCCGTTGCCGCCCACGTACACGTTCCAGCCCTTGTCGGTCGCGATCACGCCCACGTCCTTGCCGCGCGCCTCGGCGCACTCGCGGGCGCACCCCGAGACGCCGAGCTTGATCTTGTGCGGCGAGCGCAGACCTCGGTACCGCAGCTCGAGGCGCACGGCCATGCCGACCGAGTCCTGCACCCCGAACCGGCACCACGTCGACCCGACGCACGACTTCACGGTCCTCAGCGACTTGCCGTACGCCTGGCCCGACTCGAAGCCGTGCTCGACGAGGCGGCGCCAGATCTGCGGGAGCTGCTCGATCCGCGCACCGAACAGGTCGATCCGCTGGCCGCCCGTGATCTTGGTGTAGAGCCCGAAGTCCTGGGCGACCTGGCCGATCACGAGCAGCCCCTCGGGCGTGATCTCGCCGCCCGGGATGCGCGGCACCACCGAGTACGTGCCGTCCTTCTGCATGTTCGCCATGACGTGGTCGTTGGTGTCCTGGAGCGCGGCCTGCTCGCCCGACAGGATGTGGCCGTTGCCCAGCGACGCCAGGATCGACGCGACGACCGGCTTGCAGATGTCGCAGCCACGGCCCGGGCCGGCGGCCGGGAGCCCGGCCGGTGCGGCGTCGTCGGGCACGAGGGTGGCCGCTGCCGGGACGCGTCCGAACCGCGCGACGATCTCGCTGAACGTGTGCAGGTCCGCGACGCGGACCGCGTCGAAGAGCTGCGCCCGCGAGAGCTCGAAGTGCTCGCACAGCGCGCTCGAGACCTCGATGCCGGCCTTCTCGAGCTCGGTCGTCGTGATCTTCTTGACCAGCGGGAGGCACGAGCCGCAGCTCGTGCCCGCCCGGGTGCACGACTTGACCGAGGCGACGTCGGCGCACGCGTGCTCGGTCACGGCCGAGCGGATCGTGCCCGCGGTGACGTTGTTGCACGAGCAGACGGTGGCCTCGTCGGGCAGCTCGAGCCCCGCCGCACCGCCGCCCGACGACCCCTCGGGCAGGAGGAACGCGCCCGGGTCGCCCGGCAGCTCGCGACCGACCATGGGACGCAGCGACGCGTACGGCGTCGCGTCGCCCACGAACACGCCGCCCAGGAGGGTCCGCGCGTCGTCGGACAGCACGAGCTTCTTGTAGACGCCCGCGACCGGGTCCGCCCAGACGACCTCCATGGCCCCCTCGGTGCGCGCGAACGCGTCGCCGAAGCTCGCGACGTCCACGCCGCGCAGCTTGAGCCTGGTCGCCGTGTCCGCACCCGGGAACGTCGCCTCGCCGCCGAGCAGGCGGTCGACGACCACCTCGGCCATCGCGTAGCCCGGGGCCACGAGGCCCAGGCAGCGCCCCTCGATGCACGCGACCTCGCCGACCGCCCACACGTGCGGGTCGTCGGTGCGGCACGACAGGTCGACGACCGCCCCACCGCGCTCGCCGACCGGCAGCCCCGCCCCACGGGCCAGCTCGTCCCGCGGCCGGACGCCCGTCGCCATGACGACCACGTCGACGTCGAGCCGCCCGCCGTCCACGAAGTCGAGGCGGCCCACGTGACCCGTCGTCCGCGCGGGACGCATCTCCTTGGTCCCGGTGCTCACGCGCACCGCGATGCCCATGTCGTTGACGAGACGCCCGAGCGCCTGCCCGCCGCCCAGGTCGATCTGCGCGTCCATGAGGTGCGTGCCGAACTGGACGACGGTCGCCTGGGCGCCGAGCGCCGTGAGCGCACCCGCGGCCTCGAGGCCCAGGAGCCCGCCACCGATGACCGCGCCACGCACCGGGCGGTCGTACGACGACCCGGCCCGCTCCTCGCGCTTGGCCTCGACCCAGCCGCGCAGGGCCGCGACGTCGTCGATCGTGCGGTAGACGAACACCCCCGGCAGCTCGTTGCCGGGGATGGGCGGCCGGGCCGCGCTCGACCCCGTCGCGAGCACGAGCTCGTCGTAGTCGTGGACCCGGCCCGACCGGTCGGTGACCTGGCGCGCCTCGCGGTCGATCGAGTCGATCCGGCAGTCACGGACCAGGCGCACGAGCGGGTCGTCCCACAGCGCGGGGTCGCCGAGGTCGAGCTCCCCGGGGTCGCGTGCCGAGAAGTAGGAGGTGAGCGCGACGCGGTCGTACGGGTGGCGGGGTTCCTCGGCGAAGACGGTGACCCGCCACCTGCCGGCGGTGTCACGGGCGCGCAGCGCCTCGACGAGACGCTGGGCGACCATGCCGCCGCCGACGACCACGAGATGGCGGGGAGAGCTCGAAGGTGAGGTCACGGGGGCTCCTGGGGGGTGCGGTCCGGGTGAGGCGACTGCTGCTCCGGACACTAGGGATGCGGCGTTTCCGCGCCGCACCCGCCCCTTTGCCCCGCCGTAACGTTCTTCTCACGCGGGGCGGGGAGCGGGCGTGAGATCGGGCTCGCGACGCGTCGACGTGGCGCCGTCGGGTGCTGGTCGCCACCGACCCGGTACCTCACCCCTGGACCGAGGCAGGCTCGAGGACGGACGACGACGCGGGCGCCGGCTGCTCCGGGTCGGCCGTGCGCAGCCAGTCCGCGAGCCCGCACACGACGTCCTGGCACCCGCCGCACCCCGTGGTGGCGCGGGTCGCGCGCGCGATGTCGGCCGTGCTGCGTGCGCCTTCGCGCCAGCTCGCGACGACGTCCCCCTTGGTCACGCCGTTGCAGCGGCACACCGTGGTCCGGTCGGGCATGTGCGTGGGGTCCGACGCCGGAGCAGCGGCCTGCGCGACGGGTCGCAGCAGGAGGTGGGCCGGGTCGGCGGGCACGGGGATCCGGCGCGTGTAGGTCGCCGTGAGATCGGCGCCGACCTGCGGCGCGCCGACCACGGTCGCCCCCACGAGGTAGCCGCCCGCGACGACGACCTCGACGTGCCGTCCCGCGTCGGGGTCGGTGAGCCGGAGCGTGCGGTGGCTCGGGTCGTGCGCGCGCCGCGCGCCGCAGACGCCCATCGCGACGACGTCGAGGCCCGCGGCCTTGAGACGCACGACGTCGGTCGGTGCGGCAGGGGGTGGCGGCCGGTCGGTCGGCGCCGTCGCCCGGGGCCGCGTCTCGCGGGGCGCCGGCCCCGGCAGGTCCCCCGCGCTCCGCCCGACGTCGAGCGCGATCCGCAGCGCCATGCTGGGCCGGGCGTCGTCGGTGAGGCGGACGCGCCTCGCGGCCCTCGCGGGGGCCGGTGCGTCGGCATGGCTCGTCGCGTCCGACAGCCTCTCCGCGAGCAGGGCCGCGAGGCGCCGCGACTGGTCCCAGCCCTGCGCGACGAGCCCCGTCCCTCCCTCGGGCGGCTGCGCGCAGTCACCGATCGCGTGCACGTCGGGGTCGTCGGGGCTCGCCAGCCCGTGCCCGACGACGACACCCCGGTCCACCGTCAGGCCGGCGGTCCGGGCGAGGGTCGCCTCGGGTACGGTCCCGCACGCCAGCACCAGCAGGTCGGCCGGGATCTCGTCGCCCTCGCCGGTCAGGTCCGGGGCGCCCGATCCGCCGCCTCCCCGCGCCCCAGGGGCGCCCGCGTCACGGGGCGAGCGTCCGACGTCGGGCACGAGGACGACCCCTGTGGCGACCGCGCCCCCGTCGCCGCCCCCGTGCACCACGACCTCGCGCGTGCGGACCCCGGTCAGCACGGTGATCCCGAGGTCGGCGAGCGTGCGCGAGGCGGCGAGGCCCGCGTCGGGACCGAGCTGGCGGTCCATGGGGCTCGCCCCGCCGTGGACCACGGTCACCGCGAGCCCGCGCCGGGCGAGGCCGCACGCGACCTCGAGGCCCAGGACTCCGGCACCGATCACGACCGCACGGCGTGCGTGCGTGGAGGCGGCGACGATCTCGCGTGCGTCGTCGAGCGAGCGCAGCGCGTGGACCCCGGCGGGCAGGGTCCCCCCAGGACCCGGCTCGAGCCCCGGCACGTCCGGGACCCGGGCGGCCGAGCCGGTCGCGAGCACCACGGCGTCGTACGGGAACGCGCCGTCGCTCGTGAGGACGGTGCGCGAGCCGCGGTCGATCGCGATCGCCGTGGCCCCCCGGTGGACCTCGGCGCGCTCGTCTCCGGTCGAGGGCAGGGTCAGCGCGCCGATGTCGGCACGCCCTGCGACGACCTCGCTCAGCAGGACGCGGTTGTACGGCTCGTGCGCCTCGTCACCGAGCACCGTGACGCGCAGGGGCCGGGCGCGGTGCGTCCCGTCCGGGCCGGCCACCGCCAGGAGGTCGGCCGCGAACCGGGACCCGACCATGCCGTTGCCCACCACGACGACCCGGAACGGCCTGAGCCTCATGCGACCACCTCCGACGCAGGGTCAGGTGCGACGGCGACTGCGCACACCTTGAACTCGGGCATCCCGGAGACCGGGTCGGTCGCGTCGGTCGTGATCCGGTTGACGCTCCCGGCCCCGCTCCAGTGGAACGGCATGAAGACCGTGTCGGGGCGGATCTTGTCGCTCCAGCGCGCGGGTGCCCGGACCTCGCCCCGGGCCGACGTGAGCCGCACCGGGTCCCCGTCCTGGATGCCGAGGCGGAAGCCGAGGATCGGGTGCATCTCGACGGAGGGTCCGGGCACGCTCCGGTCGAGCTCGGGGACACGTCGCGTCTGTGCGCCCGACTGGTAGTGCTGGAGCACGCGGCCCGTCACGAGGTAGACGGGAGCGTCCGGGCGGACGTCGTCGCTCGGCCCCACGTGGTCGACCGCGACCATGCGCGCGCGCCCGTCGGGGGTGCGGAAGCGGTCGAGGAACAGCCGCGGGGTGCCGGGGTGCGCTTCTCCCCCCGCGGCGGGCGACACCGCCGGCACGGGCCAGAACAGTCCCGGCCTGCCCGCGGCCTCGTCGGCGTCGAGGCGCGCGTGGCTGAGGCCGGAGTAGTCCGCGACGCCACCTGCCGAGGCCCGCGCGAGCTCGTCGAACACCTCGGCGGGGTCGAGCGGGAAGGGCACGGTCGAGCCCAGGCGGCGCGCGAGCTCGGCGAAGACCCACAGCTCGGACCGCACGCCGACCGGCGGCGTCACGGCACGGCGGCGGCGGATCACGCGCCCCTCGAGCGAGGTCATGGTCCCCTCCTCCTCGGCCCACTGCGTCACGGGCAGCACGACGTCGGCACGCAGCGCGGTCTCGGAGGGCACCAGGTCGCACACCACGAGCAGGTCCAGGGCATCGAGACGCTCGGCGACGTACGTCGCGTTCGGCGCGCTGACCAGCACGTTCGAGCCGTGCACGAGCAGCGCCCGCGGCCCGCGCGGCGTCCCGAGCGAACGCAGCAGCTCGACCGCAGGCCTGCCCGGCCCGGGCAGGGACGCGGGGTCCACACCCCACACCCCGGCGACGTGGGCGCGCGCGGCCGGGTCGCCGATCGTGCGGTAGCCGGGGAGCTGGTCGGCCTTCTGGCCGTGCTCCCGGCCGCCCTGCCCGTTGCCCTGCCCCGTGATGGCGCCGTACCCGGAGCCGGTCCGGCCGGGCAGGCCGAGCGCGAGCGCCAGGTCGATCGCCGCCGTGACCGTCGCGGTCCCCTGGGTCGACTGCTCGACGCCGCGACCCGTCAGGACGTACGCCCCGCGTCCACCGCGTGCGGGCGAGGCCGCCGCGAGCAGCCTCGCGACGCGGCGGAGCTCGTCGGCCGCGATCCCGCACACGGTCTCGGCGCGCTCGGGCCACCAGGCCGCGACCGCGCGGCGCACGTCGTCGACCCCGGACACGCGCGCCGCGAGGTACTCCTCGTCGGCGAGGCCCTCGGCCCACACGACGTGCAGGAGCGCGAGGAGCACCACGAGGTCGGTCCCGGGGACGGGCTGGAGGTGGAGGCCCTGGGACGGCGCGCCCGCCGCACCGGCGGTCTCCCCCGCCCCCGTGAGGGCGGCCGTCGCCGTGCGTCGCGGGTCCACGACCACGAGCCCGGCCCGCTCTCGCACGCCCGCGAGGTGCTGGACCGCGGGCGGCATGGTCTCGGCCAGGTTCGAGCCGAGCAGCAGCACCGCGTCGGCCCCCGCGAGGTCGGCGAGCGGGAACGGGAGCCCGCGGTCGGCGCCGAACGCCCGGTTGGCGCCCGCCGCGGCGCTCGCCATGCAGAAGCGCCCGTTGTAGTCGATGTTCGCGGTCCGCAGGACCGTCCGTGCGAGCTTGCCCAGCGCGTACGCCTTCTCGTTCGTGAGCCCCCCGCCCCCGAAGACCGCGACCGCGTCGCGCCCCGACTCCGCCTGGATCGCCGTGATGCCGCTGACGACCCTCCCGAGCGCCTCGTCCCACGTCGCGGGCCGCAGCTCGCCGCGGGTCACGGCCCCCGCCGCGTCGACCGCCCGGTCCCGCACGAGCGGCACCGTGAGCCGGTCGCTCGCGCCGAGCACGCTCGCGCTGGTCCAGCCCTTCTGGCACAGCCCGTTCTTGTTGGTGGGGAACTCGCGCGGTGCGACGATCACGCGGGGCGAGGCTCCGCCGTCGGGCACCTCCGGGGGCGCGGGCGTGAGCGACATGCCGCACTGCAGCGCGCAGTAGGGGCAGTGCGTGTCCGCACCGCTGCCCGACGGCGCCGCGCGCCCGGGACGAGCGACCATGCTCAGATCCCGGCCGCGGCCATGGGCGCGCCCCGCCGCTGGTACACGGCCCACGTCACCACGGCCATGACGGCGTAGACACCGATGAAGATCCACAGGGCCGGGACGAGCGACCCGGCGAGGTCGTTGGAGATCGCGAAGCCGCGCGGGATGAGGAAGCCGCCGAACGCCCCGACGGCCCCCGCGATGCCGATGCAGCCGGCGGCCGCCTTGCGGACCCGGGTGCGGTGGGCCTGGCGCTCGTCGTCGGGCAGGGCCGCGGCGGCGAGCTCGCCCGAGGCCGAGAAGACCGCGGGGATCATCCGGTAGGTCGCGCCGTTGCCGATGCCCGTCGCGACGAACAGCAGCAGGAACGACCCGAAGAACACCCCGAAGCTGTGCGACTCCAGCGCCTGGATCGCGCCGAACGCCCCGACCGCCATGACGCCGAACGCCGCGATGGTCACGCGGGCCCCGCCCACCCTGTCGGCGATCGTCCCGCCGAGCGGCCGGGACACCGAGCCCACGAGCGCGCCGAGGAACGCGATCGAGAGCGTGACCTCGGGGAACTGGTTCCTGAGCAGCGTCGGGAACGCACCCGAGTACCCGATGAACGACCCGAACGTCCCGATGTAGAGGAACGAGATGATCCACGTGTGCCGGTTGCGGGTCGCCGCGGCGAACGAGCGGACGTCGGCCGTGGCGTGCGACAGGTTGTCCATGTACCGCCACGCGAGGAACGCCGCCAGCAGGATGAACGGGACCATCATGAGCCCCGCCCGTTCGAGCGCGATGCCCGCGCCCGCGACGATCACGAGCGGCACCGCGAGCTGGACCGCGGCCGTCCCGAGGTTGCCGCCCGCGGCGTTGAGGCCCAGCGCCCGGCCCTTCTCCTTCTCGGGGTAGAAGAACGAGATGTTGGCCATCGAGGACGCGAAGTTCCCGCCGCCGACCCCCGCGAGCGCCGCGACGAGCAGCATCACGCCGAACGGCGTCCCGGGGTTCTGCACGACGACGGCGAGCGCGACCGTGGGCACCAGGAGCAGGAGCGCCGACACGACGGTCCAGTTGCGGCCACCGAACAGCGGGACCGCGAAGGTGTACGGGATGCGCAGGGTCGCGCCCACGAGGCTGGGGACGGCGATGAGCCAGAACTGCTGGTCCACGGTGAAGGTGAACCCTGCCGCGCCGAGCTGCGGGACGACGATCGACCACAGGGCCCAGACCGCGAACCCGAGGAACTCGGCGAGGACCGAGATCCACAGGTTGCGGGTGGCGACCTGGCGTCCGCCGTCGCGCCAGAACGTGGGGTCCTCGGGGTCCCAGTGGTCGATCCAGCGCCCGCGACGGTGCGGGGCGCTCCGAGGCGCGGGGTCCGCGGCGGTACCGGGCCGTCCGACCGTGCCCGACGGCGCAGTGGCAGTCGGGAGCGCGGGGGCGGGCTGGTCGGTCGTGGTCGTGACCTGCGGGGGACCTGCGGGGACGGACATGGCGCCTCCTGGGTGGGGACCGGGCACGGCGAGCGGTGCTCGACCGATACCCGCGACCGTAGGAAGCGCGTGTTTCTCCCGGGCACGGCGCCCGTTTCCCGTCCGTAAGGCTTTGCGCACACCGTGCGCCGGCGGACTGTGAGCGACGGCCTCGCGGGACGGTCGGCAGCAGGCGTGCCGAGCGGTCACTGTCGGCCCCCGAGAGAGGCCCGTCACGTCCGGACCGGGTGGAATCGCACCGAGACCCCGCCGCCCGGCGTTTCATCCTCCCTGGTGCTCCTGGTCCCGGTCTAGACTCGCGCCAGCCTCTTCGACGGTTGCCGGACTGGGTGGACTCCGGCCGCTGCACGACTGGGCGAACCACCGGGCCGACCGTCCAGTGGTTGAGATCGAGAGAAGGGTCCACGCATGCCGCGACAGAGCAGCGCAGCATCCGGAGCGCTCAACCCCCTGCGCGCCCTCGCCGCACTCGTCCGTCTGGCAGGCACGGCAGGAGCCGGCCCACGAGGCGAGGCCGCCGACCAGAGCGCGGCCCTGTGCCGCGTGTGCGCCTGGTACCTCGACGAGCCGGGATGGACGCTCGACGGCCCCACGCACACGATCTGCGACTGCTGCGGGGCCGAGAGCGGGATCGACGACACGACCCCCGAGCGCATCGTCTCCTACCGCCGGAACTGGACCGACGGCGGGCACGTCTGGTTCGACCCGTCGCGCCGCCCGGAGGGGTGGTCGTACGACCGCATGCCCTTCGACGCGGAACGTTGGAGCACGGCTCGCCGCTGAGCGCCGGGCCCGGCCGGAGGGTCGACGAGCCCGGCGGACGACGAGGGGTGGCGAGCCGGTCCGGCT